>NZ_BAAHXB010000033.1:0-49162 GCF_054657215.1 Endothiovibrio diazotrophicus | reverse complement strand
CTAAGGGCCCGCGAGCGCCATCAGGTTGCCGGGCGGTTCAACGTTGGATGAGGAACGGGCCGAGGGCCAGCGCGTCCATCCGGGTGCGCAGGAAACAGTCGAGCGCCTCGGCCGGGGTGTTGACGATGGGTTCGTTCTCGTTGAACGAGGTGTTGAGCACCATCGGCACTCCGGTGGCGGCGTGGAACGCTTCGATCAGCGCACGGAAGTCGGGGTGGGCGTCGCGGCCGACGCTCTGCACTCGGCCGGTGCCGTCGACGTGGGTGATTGCAGGGACCTGTGCCCGCCGCTCTGTGCGGAGCGGATAGACCCGCGCCATGAAGGGCGTTTCGGCGTCTTCCGGGCAGGATAGATCGAACCACTCCGGGATCGCCTCGGCGAGCACCGACGGGGCGAACGGGCGGAACGGCTCGCGCAGCTTGATCTTGGCATTGAGCAGCCCGCGCATGCCGTCACGGCGTGGGTCGGCGAGGATCGAGCGCGCTCCCAGGGCCCGCGGACCCCACTCCATCCGCCCTTGATACCACCCCACCACCTTGCCCTCGGCGAGCAGTTCCGCCACCGCGGCGACGGGCGCACGATCGCCGCGCGAGAGGGTGCATTTTTCCGCGGCGATGCGCTCCATGCGGGCGGCGACCGCTACCTCGATCGCGCCGGTGTCCGCCGCCGGTCCGAGATAGGCGTGGTCCAGCGGCGTCGTTTGCCGCCCACCGCCGAGGTTGCGCCAGACGCTCAGCGCCGCCCCCGTGGCGCCGCCGGCGTCGGCCGCCGCCGAGGGGACGTAGAGGCGCCGGATCGGGGTTTCGGCGGTGATCTTGCCGTTGGCCGAGGAGTTCTGCGCGCAGCCGCCGGCAAGCGCCAGGTCGCGCTCCCCGAAGCGTTCGCTGAGACGGGTGATCAGGGCGAACAGCGCCCGCTCGTAGATCGCCTGGGCGGAGGCCGCCAGCGCCTTGTGGCGATCCTCGATCGGCGCGTCCGGGGCGCGGGCCGGGCCGAGCAGCCGCTCCAGCGCCGGGGAGTAGAGGCGGCCTACCCGGGGCGGGCCCTCGTCCCAGCGGTAGGCGACGTTCTCCCGGTGGTGGCGGAAGTAGCGCAGATCGAGGCGGAAGGTGCCGTCGCGCCGGATCTCCACCAACCGCTCCAGCGTCGTGGCGAGGGTCGGCTCAGCGTAGGCGGCCAGCCCCATCACCTTGTACTCGTCGCCGAAATGGTGGAAGCCAAGGTATTGGGTCAGCGCCTGATAGAAGATCCCCAGGGAGTGGGGGAAGTAGATCTTTCCCAGCAGGTTCAGCTCGCGTCCCGAGGCGATGCCCCAGGCGCAACTGGCGAAGTCGCCGAAGCCGTCCACCGACACTACCAGGGCGCGTTCGAAGGGGGAGGGGTCGAAGGCGGAGGCGAGGTGCGCCAGGTGGTGATCCACGTGATGGAAGCGGCCGAGCCGGCGCGCCGCGGGGAAGGCGGCGGCCAGCGCTTGTTCCGCCCCCGCCCAGGAGCGCGCGTTGCGTAGCCGCTCCAGCACCAGCCGCGGAGAGGGGCGGCGGGTCAGGGTGTAGAGCAGCTTGCGCCACAGGGCGCCGCGCGGGTCGCGGTTGATTGCGATGTGTTCCACCGCCTCGATGCCGATGCCTCCCATCTCCAGGCAGGCGGCGATCGCCTGCGCGGGGAAACCGGCTTGGTGTTTGATCCGGGTCAGCCGCTCCTCCTCGATCGCTGCCACCACCTCGCCGTCGCGCAGCAGGCAGGCGGCGGCGTCGCCGTGGTAGGCATTGAGTCCGAGGATGTACATCGCTGTCCAGCGGGGCGGGCGGGCCCCTCGAATTCCGTCGTGTTGGAGGATGTGGCAGTATACGCGTTTTTCCCAATCTGACCGCCGGGGCCCGCTCCGGCGGCGAAACGTAAGGAAGAGCAGATGCAGTCGATTGCGAACCCTGATGACCTCATCGTGGTGGCCGGCGGCGGCGGTTTCATCGGCGGCCATCTGCTGGCCCGCTTGCGCCGCCAGGGTTTCACCCGCCTGCGCGCGGTGGACATCAAGCCGCTGGCCCAGTGGTTCCAGGTCTTCGACGACGTCGACAATCAGGTTGCCGACCTGCGCGAGCGGCCCGCCGCCGACGCCGCCTGCCGGGATGCCGCGTTCGTCATCAACCTCGCCTGTGACATGGGCGGCATGGGTTTCATCGAGAGCCACAAGGCCGACTGCATGCTCTCGGTGCTGATCAACACCCACCTGCTGATGGCCGCCCGCAGCGCCGGGGTGAAGCGCTTCTTCTACAGCTCCTCGGCCTGCGTCTACGCCCACGACAAGCAGACCGACGTCGACAACCCCGGCCTCAAGGAGAGCGATGCCTACCCGGCGATGCCGGAGGACGGCTACGGCTGGGAGAAGCTGTTCAGCGAACGGATGTGCCGCCACTTCTTCGAGGATTACGGCCTCGACACCCGCGTGGCGCGCTACCACAACGTCTACGGCCCCGAGGGCTCCTGGGACGGTGGTCGCGAGAAGGCGCCGGCAGCGATCTGCCGCAAGGTGATCCAGGCCAAACTCTCGGGTAAGCACGAGATCGAGATCTGGGGCGACGGTCAGCAGACCCGCTCCTTCATGTGGATCGACGACTGTCTCGACGGCTCCCTCAAGCTCTTCTCCAGCGAGGTGCGCGAGCCGCTCAACGTCGGCAGCGACGAGATGGTCACCATCAACCAGCTGGTGGACCTTGCCGAGGGATTCGCCGGGATCAAGCTCGAGCGCCGCTACAGGCTCGATGCGCCGCTCGGCGTGCGTGGCCGCAACAGCGACAACACCCTGATCAAGGCGCGCATCGACTGGGCCCCCGCCACCCCGTTGGCGGAGGGGCTGGAGGCGACCTACCGCTGGATCCACGATCAGATCGTCGTCGGCAGGAAGAGCCTTTTCTGAGCCACGATGGATCCTCGACGCGGCCATGGCGATGCGACGGAGATCGATGTCGAGTGTCTCTTCTACCGCCGTTCCGCCCAGCCCGTTGCCGAGGACGTGGCGGAGATGCGGAAGATCGCCCAAGGCCGCGCCGCGGTTTTCGAGAAGGGGGGGCGCTACCATCTCGTCGATCAGGCGCTACGTACGGCGGCGAACGATGCTCGCGTGGTGGAACTCGGCTGCGGTGACGGCGGCACGCTCTTTCTCCTCGCCGAGCGTTATCGGCTGACCCGCGCCACCGGTATCGACATCGGTTTCCCCGAGCCGGTCACCCTCGGGCCGGTCGATTACCTCTCCCACAACCTCAACCACCGTTGGCCCTTCGCGAGCGGCTCGGTCGACCACCTGATCTCGATGATGCTGTTCGAGCATCTCTTCGACCCCTTCTTCTGTTTCGAGGAGACCGCGCGCGTGCTCGCTCCCCGCGGCAGTGCCTACGTCAACCTGCCGCTCGTCACCAGTCTGAAGAACCGCGTGCGGCTGCTGTCGGGCCGCGTCCCGGTGACCAGTGTCTCCATCGACCACTGGTTCGGCGAGCGCCATTGGGACGGCAACCACCTGCACTACTTCTCGGTGCCGTTGATCCACCGGTTGGCGGCGAGCTGTGGCCTGCGGGTGAGTGCCGTGCGCGGCGTCGGGCGCCTCTCTTCGCTCAAGACGCTGTGGCCCTCGATGCTTGCCGCTGAGATCACCTTCGTGTTGCGCCGCGTCGAGAACGGCTCCTAGGAGCCTGTCGGACTATGGGGGATCGAGCTGCGGGAGTGGGAGGGCGGCCCCAATTTTTCGAAAATATGAGGAGAATAGCGAGCTATTTGACGAAAATTTTCGGAAAAGGGCAGGGCCGTCATCCCGCTTTCGCGGCCGATTCATCCATAGTCCGACAGGCTCCTAGGGCTCACCGATCCGCGAGACCACGAACAGGTTGTCCGCCAGCCGCCACAGCCCGGGCACCACGCGGCTCAGCCGGTTCAGCGTCGCGGAGAGGTCGAGCAGCCGCTGCCCCGTGGCGGTGAGCAGGTCGCGGTCCTCCTCGCGCGCCTGGACCAGGAAGCCGTCCACCTCCAGCCGGCTCGTCCCGAGCGTCCTGCCGAAGCAGGCCAGCATCTCCGCAGGGCGCCAGTAGCGCACCTCGAAATCGCGCGCCCCGCGAAATCCGCGGGCGGCCTGGACCTGGAGCGAGCGGACGCCGAAGGCGTTGAGCAGGTGGAGGCGGCTCTCGCCCCCGGCACGGATCACCCGCCGCAGCTGGCCCAGGGTCTCTACCACCGCCTCCTTGGGAAAGTGCTGCAGCACGCTGAAGGAGAAGGCGCGGTCGAAGGTGTCGCTTCGAAAGGGCAGCCGGCGGGCGTCGCCGACGACGAACCGGACGTTCTCCAGCCCGAGCTGACGCGCCACCCGGGTCGCCGCCAGCACCGAACGCAGCGAGGGGTCGATGCCCACCACGCGGTGGCCGGCGAGCGCCGCCGCCAGCGACCAGCGTCCCCAGCCGCAGCCGAGGTCGAGCAGCACCTCCTGCTCCGCTGCGGGGGGCGGGAACGGAGAGCGGGGCAGCGGGTAGCGGGTAAGCCGGTGGACCAAGTGGGCGTAGAGGTTGCTGTTGGTCGCCCCCACCATCTGCTGTACCCAGGGGTCGATCGTCCCCGCGGGTGTCGCTGTGGCGTCACCGAAATCCCGCCATGCGGAGCCGTCGGCCACTGCGTCGAGGGTGGTGGCGAAGACCGGGTGGGGAAAATCCCGCAGACCGGGGTCGAGCAGCACCGGCACCGAGTGGACCACCGGGTAGCGGCAGCCTTCGGTGCAGATGAGCGTGCCGTCGACGTCCTGCAACGGCGCGTGGTGGAGCGGGCAGGCGAGCAGCCGGGAGAACCAGGACGGCGCAGACATGGGGGTGGCGGGGTCCATCCAATTCCGTCAATGCGGGCGATGTGGCAGTATACGCGTTTTTCCGCCCGCGCCGGCTCTGTACGGGAAGAGCGGAGAAGTATGACATCGATTGCGAACAGCGATGATCTGATCGTGGTGGCCGACGGGCTGGAGCAGACCTACCGCTGGATCCATGACCAGATCGTTGCGGGTAAGAAGAGCCTGTTCTAACCCGCAAGCGGTGTGGGACCCGGGGGAAGAGCCACCGAAATCCCCGCAGGTATGCGGCGGGATCGCCGTTTTTCCGCTGCATTCGGTGCGTTTGGTGCTTTCTCTTCAAACCACGAGGAGCGGCGAGGGTTGAGAATCCTGCGCGTCACCGGGAACGTAGACCCCACCGTTGGTGGCCCGATGGAGGGAATGCGTCGTCAGACGCCGGTTTTGGCGGCCCTGGGGCATACCACTACCATCGCCTCGCTCGATCCGCGGGACATCGGTCCCGATGACCCCTGCGGGGCGCGTCTGGTGGGGCTCGGCGAGGGATGGAGTGCCTGGAACTGGAATCCGTGGGCGATCGGCCGGTTGACGGAGCTCGCCCGTGATCACGACTGCATGGTGATCCATGGGCTTTGGATGTACCACGCCTACGCCGGGCGGGCGGCGGCGTTGCGCGCCGGCATTCCTTACGTCGTCTATCCCCACGGTATGCTCGATCCGTGGTTCAAGCGGCGTTACCCGCTCAAACATCTCAAGAAATGGCTCTTCTGGCCCTGGGCGGAGTATCGTGTGTTGCGCGATGCCCGGGCGGTCTGTTTCACCTGCGAAGAGGAGCGCCGCCTGGCGCGCCATTCGTTTCCTTTGCTTTATCGCGCGCGAGAGCGGGTCGTCTCCTACGGGACCGCCCCGCCGCCGCCGCCTTCCGATCAGGGGCAGGCGGCGTTTCATTCCGCGGTGCCGGCGCTCGCCGATTTCCCATACCTGCTATTTCTTTCGCGCATCCACCCCAAGAAGGGGTGCGATCTGGCGCTGCGCGCCTTTGCCGCGATTGCCGCGCAGCGGCCCGCTTTGCAGCTGGTCATGGCCGGCCCCGATTCGGTGGGATGGCGGCGGGAGCTCGAACGGTTGGCGGAGTCGTTGGGGATCGGGGCGCGGGTTCACTGGAGCGGAATGTTGCGTGGCGGGGCCAAGTGGGCGGCACTGCGCGGGGCCGAGGCGCTGCTGCTACCGAGCCATCAGGACAATTTCGGTATCGTGGTTGCCGAGGCGCTTGCCTGTGGCACGCCGGTGCTGATCAGCGATAAGGTCAACATCTGGCGAGAGGTGCGGGACGATTGTTGCGGGCTGGTCGCCCCCGACAACGTCGAGGGGACGATACGGTCGCTACGCCAGTGGATCGCCCTGGACGAGCCGGAGCGAAAGCGCCTCGCCGCCAATGGTGAAAGGGCCTTCGAGCGGCGCTATCGTGTCGAGGTGGCCGGCGGGAGTCTGGTCGCGATACTGCGTGAGGTCGTTGACCAATGAATCGTCTGATCAGACATTACGCGCGCCGGTTTTCGGCCACGCTGCTGCAGTGGCCGCTGTTGGTCGCCAACCCGCTCTCCGCGTGGCTGTTTCGACGCTTCGCGCGGCGAGTCGCGCGCGAGGTGCAGCGGCGTGGGTTGCCCCCGCGCCAGGTGCATATCGAGAACACCAACCACTGCAACGCCGAGTGCGTGATGTGCCCGCACAAGGAGATGGAGCGGGCGAAGCTCACCATGGAGCGCGATCTCTTCGTCAAGGGGCTGGAGGATGCCGGACAGCTGGGTGTGAAGTGGATTCAGCCGCAGTTCTTCGGCGAGCCGTTTCTCGACAAACGCTACCGGGAGAAATTGGAGCAGACGCTGGCGAGGGGGTTTCACGTTTCGCTGTTCTGCAACGGTTCGCTGCTCAACACCCGCAACGCCGGGATGTTGATCGAACTGGGGGTCGACGAGCTTTTCGTGAGTATCGACAGCGTTCACCCGGAGGTCTATGAAGCGATTCGGCCCGGTCTCAAGTACTCCACCGTGGTCGGCAACGTCGTCGCCTTGATGGAGGAGAAGCGCCGCCGCGGGGTGCAGAAGCCGAAGGTGACGGTGATGTTCGTCGAGTTCGAGCGCAATCACGGCGAGGTCGGCGAGTACTTCCGTTTCTGGCGGGACAAGGTCGACGGGGTCAACATCTCCCGTTCCCATGATTGGGCGGGGGCCGTCGAAGTGGGGGGCAAGACCATCGCTCCGGTCAAGCGACGGCGGTTGCCTTGCCCCTCGCTGTGGGATCAGCTGGTGGTCAATTCCAGCGGCCGGGTGCTCCCGTGTTGCGCCGACTACGAAGGAAAGCTGGTTCTCGGCGATATCAACCGGCAATCGCTGAGCGAGATCTGGCAGGGTGAGGCGCTCGCCCGGTTGAGGCAGCTCCATCTGGAGGGGCGTTTCGACGAGATCCCGCTCTGCGCGAACTGCTATCCCAACGACTTGCCTGGCTGGGTGCAGCGCTATCGGAGCATGGGGTAGCGAAGTCGACAGCCGGACCGGCTATCCACCCTGCGGCACGCGGCGGGTGAGCCTGCCCTCGCGTTCCAGATAGCCGATCGCCCCGCGCAGCCCGTGCAGGACGCGCTCCACGCCGTAGCCGCTAACCCGCTCCCGCGCCCGCTCCTGCATCGCCCGCAACGCCGCGGGGTCGGCCAATGCCCGCGCCAGCCGCTCGGTGAGCGCCGCCACGTCGCCGGCGGGGAAGGTGTAGCCGGTCTCGCCGTCGATCACCAGCTCCGGGGCGGAGCCGCACTCGTCGCTGGCGATCACCGCGCAGCGGCAGTTCATCGCCTCGTTGACCACCACCCCCCACTGCTCGTTGTTGGAGGGGATGACGAAGAGATCGGCCAGTTCGAAGTAGCGCGGCAGCTCCCCCTGGTTGCGAAAGCCGGCGAGGATGATCCGTTTCCGGCCCGGTTCGGCGACCCGCGCCTTCACCTGCGCCTCCTGCTCGCCGGAGCCGACGATCATGAGATAGGGTGCCGGGGCGCCGTCGGTGTCGGGAGCGAGGCGGGCGTAGGCCTCGATCAGGTCGAGCACCCGTTTGCGCGGCTGGAACTTGCCGACAAAGAGGATCACCGGCCGCCCCGCCTCCATGCCGTGGCACGCGCGCAGCTCGGCGCGGCTCGCCGCCGCCGCCTCGGCGCGCTGCTGCCACAGCGCGTTGTCCACCAGGTAGGGCATGTCGAAGAGCTTCCACTCCGCCACCCCGTAGGCGCGGAAGTAGGTGTGGCCCGCCGACCCCATGTAGCCGAAGGCGTCGCAGCGATCGAGGACCCAGCGCTTCAGCCGCTCCTTCAGCCCCTGCACGCAACCCGCCTTGGGCGGCGAGCCCATGAAGTTGTTCTCGGTGCGCATCAGCACCGGCAGGCCCAGCGCGCGGGCATCGCGCAGCGCCAGCAGGTCGGCGAGGCGTCCCCAGCCGTGGAGCCAGAGCAGGTCGAACTGGCCCTCGCGCAGCCGCCGGCGCAGGCCGCGGTTGAGCGGACGCAGGGCGGTGGGAGCGGTGCCGGGGATCAGCATCGGCAGGAATTCGTGGGCGTACCCCTCCAGCAGCGGCACGTCCCAGGTGACGTGGCGGCCGAAGCCGGCGTCGAAGCTCCCGGCGCCGGTGGTATCGAGGCCGTAGAAGACGGTGATCTCGAGGTCGGGCTCGGCGGCGATGCCGCGCAGCATCGCCGACTGGTACTGGATCGGGTGGCTGAGCAGGTAGGCGATGCGGATCGGTCGGTCCATGGCGGCCGTTATAACACGGGCTAGCGTTCGAGGGTGCGCCGCCGCCGGGCGAGGGGGGAGTCGGGATCGCCCAGCTCGATCAGCTTGAGGTCGATCTGGTATTCGTAGATCGCCCGCAGCAGCGCCGAGTCGAGGCCGGCGCGGCCGTCGAGAAAGCCCAGCCGGAGGAGATAGAGGTAGAGGAAGACGAACAGCGGGCGCGCCGGGAGGTGGCGGTAGGCCCACGACTTGAGCGCGCGGCGGCGCTGGGGGCCGCGGCGGCGCAGGTCGGGCGTGAGCCCCTCGCCCGCCCCCTCCCGCTCGCGCAGGATCTCCACCGCCTCCAGCGTGGAGTAGTGGTTGTGGCGCTCGATGTAGCGCTCGATCCCCTTGTCGTCGTCGTGGCTGAGCGGCTGTTGCAGGTAGCCGGCCTCGCCGTCGAGGATCATGTGCTCGTGGACCAGCCGCTCCTCGTAGCGCCCCCGCCCCACCTGCAGCAGGCGCAGGTTGTAGTCGGGGTAGCGGCCGCCGTGGCGCAGCACGCGGCCACGCCAGAGGATCTCACGGGCGATGTAGTAGCCGTCGCAGGGCGGCTCGCCGGCAGCGAAGAGGCGCTGGATCTCCTCGGCCAGCGCCGGGGTGACCCGCTCGTCGGCGTCCAGCAGCAGCACCCACGGGTGGGCGAAGTCGATCTGCTCCAGGGCCCAGTTCTTGTGCCGGGAGAAGTTGTCGAAGGGGCGCCGGACCACCCGCGCGCCGTGGGCCTCGGCGATCTCCACCGTGCGGTCGTCGCTCAGCGAGTCGAAGACCACGCGCTCCCCGGCCCACGCCACGCTGGCTAGGCAGTCGGGGAGATTGCGCTCCTCGTTCTTGGTCGGGATCAGCACGGAGAGGGGGGTCATCGGGCGGCGCGGCTCTGCTGGGGGCGGGCCGGTGAATTATGGGGGATCACCCCCCGGGAGGCCAACGGCGCGCGCGCTCAGCGCGTCGAGAATGTGCCGGGCGGCCAGGTCGTTGCCGCGCGGGGTGAAGTGGCGATCGACGGGGTAGTAGAGCGGTTTGCCGTCGCGCCGCCAGATTTCCCTCAGGGCCGGCGTGAGATCCAGGCAGCGCAGCCGGTGGCGTGCGCAGTGCGCGCGGATGAGCCGGTTGGGGCGGTCGGGTTGGTAGTGGGCGTTGTCGAGCGCGCGGGCGTTCTCCACCTGGATCTTGTTGGGGATCACCACGAAGGTCAGCTGCCGCCCGCGGTGGCGTGCCAGCGCATCCAGCCGCTCCATGAGGCGCAGCTGCCGCTCGATGAAGGCCTGTTGCTGCGCGCTGTAGCGGCGTAGGAAGACTGGCGCCGAGCGGCCGTCGAAGGTGGGCAGATCGAGCGCCTCGCCGAGGCGTAGCGTGAGGTCCACCAGCGGCGGGGAGGTGGCGATCAGGTGGCGCACGAGGCGGTAGCTGCGGGTGTTTCGCAGCCGGCGCATCCACCTTCCGGAGGTGGTCTCAGCGCGTTCGCCGGGCGCGCCGGCGGGTGGTTGGCGGGGGCGCCGGGGATTGAAATCGTTGCCGAGAAACAGGGCGACCACCACCCGTCGGGAGGCGATGCCCAGGGCCACCGCCTGCTCGAACAGGTGGCGGTACTCGGGGAGTGCGGTCTCGCCCGCGATACCGAAATTGAATACCTCCAGCGGCTCGCCCCGCTTGGCTGCCAAGGCTTCCATTCGCCCCGGAATCGAGGCCCCCTGCTCCACCCCGTAGCCCATGATGAAGGAGTCGCCGATGGCGAGGATATTCTCCGGGTCGGCCATGGCTTCGGCCGACCACTCACGATCGCGACGGCCGAAGCGGTTGGCGCGGAGGGTGAAATCGAACTCGCCGGAGTGGTAGCGGTCCGTGCTGTGGGGCAGCAGCCGGGTGGGGTCGCGGCGATCCACGTTGTACACGGGGTGGGGGCGCGCCTCGCGGTAGTCGATTGCCCACAGGGTCAACTCCACCAGCAGCAGCGCGACCAGCAGCGAGAGGAGCACCAGCGAGGTGTGGATGAGGAGGGAGCGGAGGCGGCGCATGGAGTGAGCGGGCCCGCCTCCTTTAGCACGAGACGTCGAATTCGTCGGCCCACAGGGCGGCGGTGAGCAGCCGCCACAGCAGGTCGCTCTTCCCCGGGGGGAGCGGGCCACCGCCGCGCCGCGCCGTGTCGTAAGCGCGGGCCGCGACGTCGCTGCGCTCCATCCCGAACCGCGTCGCGGCGATGCGCAACGCCTGGTGGATCAGTTCGGGGTTCTCCCGCATCCAGCGCCCGGCGGGGGCGGGGAGGCTCTGTTTCAGCGGGCGCCGGCTCACCGTCGGAGGCAGCCGCTCGCTCAGCGCCTCGCGCAGCACCATCTTGCCCACGCCGTCGGCGATCAGCCGTTCCGGCGGGCAGCCCAGCCCCCACTCCACCAGCCGGTAGTCGAGCAGCGGTGCCCGCGCCTCCAGCCCGTGGACCATGGCGTTGCGGTCCTCGTAGTGGAGGAAGCCGGGCAGCGCCCAGCTGCTGCGCGCCGCGTTGAGGTAGCCCTCCAGGCGCCCGCCCGGCTCCGCGCCGTAGCGCGGTGCGCAGCGTGCCACCCACGCCGATCCCAGCCAGTCGCCGTAGCGGTGGGCCGCCCAGCGGCGATGGAGGTGGTTGCGCGGGGCTCGCGGCAGGGTGTGGACGGCGGCGCCGAGCAGCGCCCGCGGCGTGCCGCCCAGCGCGCGGGCGGCGGCGGTCAGGCGGCCGGCCAGCAGCAGGTCCGCCGCCCGCGCCTTGGCGAAGGTGGGCACGTAGCCGGCCAGCGCCTCGTCCCCGCCCTGGCCGCCGAGCACCACCTTGTGGCCGTCGGCGGCGATCCGTTCCATCAGCCGGTAGTGGGCGAGCATGGAGCCGTCGGCGAAGGGTTCGCCCTGGACGCGCACCAGCCGGCGCAGCGCCTCCTCCAGCGTCTCCTCCGCCGGCTCCACGTAGCTCAACGTCACGCCGGGGCAGTGCTCCGCCACCGCCGCGGCGAAGCGGGATTCGTCGTCGGGGTCGTCATAGCGCAGGGTGTAGGCGTGGAGCGGGCGCTGGCCGGCCGCCGAGGCGACCACCGCGGAGGAGTCGAGCCCGCCGGAGAGCAGGAAACCGATCGGTACGTCGGCGCGCAGGCGCAGTCGTACCGCGTCGTCGAGCAGCGCCAGCAGCGCCTGCGGGTCGCCGTCGTGGCGCGCCTCGGCCATCCCCGGCGGCGACCAGTGGCGGTCGACCCGGGGTTGGGTGGGGCGGTCGGCGTGGAAGCGTAGCGAGGTGCCTGGCGCCACCTGCTGGATATCGGCGAAGAGCGTGCCGGTGGAGTGGTCGATCCGCCGGTCCACCAGGAAACTCGCCAGCCGCTCCGGCGCGGCGCGGCGCCCGCCCGGGTCGAGGGCGAGCAGCGCGGCGATCTCCGAGGCGAAGGCGAGCCGGCCGTTCCACATCCGCCAGTAGAGTGGCTTCACCCCGAAGCGGTCGCGGCTCAGGGTGAGGGTGCGGGTCGCCGGCGCCCACAGGGCGAAGGCCCAGGTGCCGTTGAGCCGCGCCAGCACCGAGTCGTCCCGCTCGGCGAGCAGCCGCAGCAGCACCTCGGTGTCGCCGCTGGAGCGGGAGGGCTCCGCCAGCTCGTCGCGCAGCTCCAGGTAGTTGTAGAGCGTCCCGTTGAAGGCCAGGACGTGGCCGCTCTGCGGGTGCACCATCGGCTGCGCCGCCGCGTCGCTCACGTCGAGCAGCGCGAGCCGCCGATGAGCGAGGGCGAGCGGCCCCTCCTCGAAGACGCCGCCGCCGTCGGGGCCGCGATGGGCCACCCCGGGGAGCATCCGGTCGAGGGTCGCCCGCCGTTCTGCGAAGGGGGAGCCGAAGAGGCCGACGAAGCCGCACATGTCGATCCAGGGCGCATCCAGGGGGAGAAGGCCGTGATGATACAGGAATGGTGCGGGATCGCCCGTGGCGGAGAGGGTCGCCTAGGAGCCTGTCGGACTATGGGGGATCGAGCCGCGGGAGTGGGAGGGCGGCGCCAATTTTTCGAAAATTTGAGGAGAATAGCGAGCTATTTGACGAGAATTTTCGGAAAAGTGGGGCCGTCATCCCGCTCTCGCGGCCTATTCATCCATAGTCCGACAGGCTCCTAGCGGAGGGCGCCCTCTGGAAACAGGCCGTGGAGATAGCGGCGAACCCGGCCGGTGTGCTGCTCGAAGAGGTGGTAGAGCGCGGTGGCTTGGAACAGGGCGAGCAGAGCCAGACCGATGAACAGCGCGAAGCCGGCGGGGCTGGGGGCGAGACGCTGCTCTCCGAGGGTGATGGAGAGCAGCGCGGCAATCATCGCCAAGTGGCTGAGGTAGAGGGAATAGGAGATGCGTGAAAGCCAGCCGGCGACGCGGCGGTAGCGGGGACCGGCGGATGGCTTGGCGTGGAGGAGGGCGAACAGCAGGGTCGCCGTGGCGAAGCCGATCGCGTACTCCTTGACGAGGAAGGGCAGGAGATGGAAACGCGAAAGGATGAGGACCGCGGCCAACAGTAGGAGAGCGGCGATGAAAAAGCGGCGGGAGGCGCCGATATCCCGTCCCCAGCCGCGGTGGTGGATCTCGTACAGGGCCGCCCCGGTCAGCCACACCGGGAAGAGAAAGAGGATGTGGAAAGGGAGCGCCGCGCTCAGCAGCAGCGCCACGGCGAGCAGCGCAAGGTTGCGCCGGCGCGCCGCGAACAGCCACAACGGGAAGAGGACGTAGTACCAGAATTCGTTGGCCAGGCTCCACAGCTGGCTGCTGCTGCCGTAGTTCTCCACCACGATGGTATTGAGGAAGGCGAGGTTGCCGAGCAGGGTGATGGGGTCGAGGCTCACCCCCTCCCCGTCGGGGCCGAAGTGGCGGCGCGCGGATGGTTCGCCCTGGTAGAAACCGCTATCCGAATAGAGCTGGCCCACGGTGTCCCAGAACAGGGTCAGCGCGAGGGCGGGGATCAGTACCACCCACAGCCGCGCCAGGCGATCGACGGCGTAGCCCGACCACGACCAGCGCCCGCGCTCCTCGGCGCGCCGGATCGCGCCGTGGATGAAGAAGCCGCTGAGCACGAAGAAGATCATCACTGCCTGCTGGCCGAACCCGGTGAGGAAATAGAACGCCGAGCCGAGCGGACCCATCCCCTCCTCCGCCTGCTGATAGTCGACGAACAGAAAGACGCGCAGATGGCCGAACAGCACCAGCAGCGCGGCGAGGCCGCGGAGCAGGTCCAGATGGGGATCGTGGCCGGTCGGGGGGGGCGGGAGAGGGCGGGACGCATTCCCGTTCGGTGAGCACGCGCTGTTCTCTCCGAGGCTCAAAGCGCGGTGTACTCCTCGATACCGGCGGTGATGACCCGTGCCGGCCCTTTTCTGTGCCGGGTGATGGCGTCGAAGCCGGCGTCGATCATCTCGCGCCTCCGCGCATGGCGAGACAACCCGCCAGCAGCGTCTCGAACCGCTCGGCGATGGCGTGGCTGTCGAAACGCCGCTCGGCGAAGTGCCGAGCGTTCTCCCCCAGGCGGCGGCGTAGCGGTGGGTCGTCGAGCAGCTCACGGGCCGCCGCCAGCCACGCCGGGTGGTCCCCGGGGGGCACCACCCTCCCGGCGCCCGCCTCCAGGATCATCCGGGCGGCGTCGTTCTCCGCCGGAATGGCGGCGAGCAGCGGCCGTCCGGCGCACAGCTGGGCGAGGATCTTGGAGGGGACGCTGAAGCGCCCGGCGCCCGGCTCCAGGGAGGAGAGCAGCAGCTCGGCCGCCGCCATCATCTCCGCTACCCGCGCCACCGGCTGGAAGGGGAGCACCTTGAGGTTGGCGAGCCGTCGCTCGGTGGCGCGGCGGCGCAGCCAGTCGGCGCCCTCGCCCTCGCTCACCACCACCACCGCCACCTCGTCGCGCTCGGCGAACCCCGCGGCGAGGGTCGCCAGCAGCCCCGGATCGTGCTTGAGGCCGAGGGTGCCGGCGTAGAGCAGCACGCGGCGGCCGGCCACTCCCTGCTCCGCGGCCCAGGCGTTGTCGCCGCTGTGCAGCGGGTGCTCCTCCAGTGCCGCCCAGTTGGGCTGCACGTGGATCCGGTCACGCGCCACCCCCCAGCCCGCGAGCGTCGGGAGGAACCCCTCGGAGATGGGGATCACCGCCTCGGCGCGGCGCGCCAGCCGCCCCTCCAGGCGGCGATAGCGCCAGCCGACGAGCCGCCCCAGCCCGCCCCAGCGGGGGCCGAGGTAGCGGCTGATGGCGATGCTGTAGAGGTCCTGCACCCAGAACGCCTTGGGGATGCCCAGCCGCCGGCATTCGGCGAAGGCGGCGGCGAGGGGGTCGAGGGGGGTGTTGCCGATCAGCGCCACTTCCGGGCGCCAGCGGCGGATCAGCTCGCGCAGCCGCCGGCCGTAGCCCCGCTCCAGCCGCCAGCGGTCGAGAAAACGGTACTTGTCGAGGTCTCCCTCCAGCTCCAGGGCGGTGAAGGCGAGGCCCTCGGGGTCGCCCGGGCAGCGCTCCAGCCGCCCCTTGGGGGCGGGAAAGGAGGCGCAGCTGGCGTGGAGCACCTGGTGGCCGCGCTCGGCCAGACGGCGGGAGAGGTCGGCCTGGAACGGGTGGCCGGTGTAGTCGTGGAGCAGGATGCGCATCGCTAGTCCGACGGCTCCTGGGGCCGGGCGGCGAGCATGGCTTCGGCGAGGCGGTGGTTGAAGCGCGGGCTGTAGTGGTTGGGGTCCACCCAGCAGTCGGCGCAGTCGTGACCCAGGGCGCTGAGGTCGACGAAGCCCGGCAGGTGGCCGGCGGCGATCTCCTCGCGCACGCCCTTCACCAGATGGGCGAGCAGCGCGTACTGCGCGCTGTCGTGGAAGCGTTGCGGGTGGCGGATGAAGGGGTTGTCGGGGGCCAGCACCGCCAGCGGCTGGAAGTAGACCCGCGCCTCGAAATCGAAACTCTTCGCCAGGGTGGCGAGGAAGCGGCCGTTGGCGCCGTAGAGGGTGCGCATGCGCGCCGCGCAGCTGTCGCGCAGGGCGTCGCTCAGTTCGCCGGCGCTGAAGTGGCGCAATCCGCGCCACAGCGAGGTCATGCGGGCGTAGTGGGCCAGCGGTGCGGTGTGGTACTCGCCGTCGGGGCGGTAGACGCCACCGTCATCGGCGCAGGTGGGCAGCTGGTCGATGTCGGTGGGCGGGGTTGCGGTCTTGGCCCATTGGAGCAGCGGCAGGCGTGCCAGCAGGTTGCCGAAGAAAACCCCGTTGTCGTTCTGGATGGCGAAGTAGTAGGGCTGCTGGGGGATCGCCGGCGCTTCGAGCGGGGAGAACAGCGGCTCCTGGAGGGCGTTGATGTCGATGTCGTTGAGGCCGTCGAGGAAGTAGACCGCCTTCGGGCGGTAGCCCTTGCGCAGCAGCAGCAGCAGGTGCTCGATTTCCGGGTTCTCGCCGCGTGATTCCACCCCGAAGTTGAGGTAGACGTTGTTGCGGTCGAGCTGGTTGAGCTGGGAGGCGATGGTCTCGCAGTCGCTGACCCCGCTGCCGAGGGTGGTGGAGCCGCCGAACATCCAGATCGCGCCGTCGAGCGGGGCGTCGACGAAGTGGCCATCGCGGCAGGTGCGCCGGGCGCCCTCCGGGCCGCTGTTGTAGTGCTCGCCGGCGGCCGGGCGCATCATCATCTGCAACGAGGGGTGCCCGCCGGCGCCGGGGGTGGGGAGGCGCGCCTTGATCGACTCGATGTCGTCCATCCGGTAGATCTTGCGCATCAATTCGGGATGGGTATAGGCCATTTCCGCGCCGCCGATGAACACCTCCGATCCCTTGTCGCGGATGGTGCTCCAGGCGAGGAGATTGAACACCACGAAAAGCAGCAGGGTGTTGGCCAACACCACCACCGCCTCGCGATAGAGTTTCCCGACCGACTGCCGGCCGAACAGCAGATAGAGGCCGAGGACCAGGGCGAGCAGGTCGAAGCCGCGCACCGCGACCAGCTTGGCTCCGTCGATGGAGCCGTCGTCGGCGAACAGCGGTCCGAGGACCCATTCGTTGAGGAGGAGGAGCGAGAGGAGCGTCAGGACGCCCGCCAGGCGGCGCGGGTGGAAACGGGGTGCGTGCAAAGGTGGGAACTCCGGAGGTGCGGGAGGTGGTCTTCCGCCGGAGTCTAACATGGGGTGGCGGCGTGCTCTCCGCGTTCACTCCCGCGTCTGCTCGCCGGGAAGGAGCAGCGCCAGGGCCGGTGGGGCGAGGAGGATCGCCCAGGCCCCTCCCACCGCGATCAGCCGCCACCACTGCGGCCCGCCGAAGGCCTGATGGAGGGGCCAGGCGATGGCGCCGCTGAGGGCGAAGGCGGCCGCCGAGGGCAGCGCGCCCGCCGACCACTGGCGCCACCAGCGCTCCCCCAGGTCGCGGGCGAGCACCCGTCCCAGCCAGCCGCTCACCGCGCTCAGCTCGGCGGCGAGCAGCGCGACGGCGGCGCCGATCGCCCCCCACTGAGGTACCAGCAGCAGGGCCATCGGCAGGGCGATGGCGGCCGCGGCCGCGTGGGTGGCGGCGAGCGCCCGCGGGCGGTTGGTGTAAAAATAGAGCTGGGCGGCGGCGCGGGTCGGGGCGCCGGCCATGGCGGCGGCGAGCAGGGCGAGGAACAGTGCGCCCTCGTAGGGCACCTTGCCCCGGGTCCACAGGGTGAGCAGGTCGCTGCCGACCACCAGGATCAGCCCGCCGAGGGCGCCGGTGACGGTGCCGCCGAGGCGCAGGGCGAAGCGGTGCAGGCGGAGCAGGTTGTGGTGGCGCTCGGCGCCCCGTTCCCGCGACTGCTCCACCCCCACCACCATGGCGAGCTGGATGGCGACCTGGCGGGCCACTCCGGTGACGGTGCGGGCGGTGGTGAAGAGCACCACCGAGAGGGTGTCGCCGGCGAATTGGGCGATCACCAGCACCATTCCCTGCACGTTGGCGAGCAGGGCCAGGCCGTTGAGGTTGTAGAGCAGGCCGGTGGTGAGCGCCTCGCGCAGCTCGGCCGGCTCGGGGATGCGCGGCGCGGGCCAGCGCTCGCCGTAGCGTCGGCGCTGATCCCGGGCGGCGGCAGCGCCGGTCAGCACGGCCAGCCCGCAGAGGCTCGCGGCCGCCGCCGGCGGGCCGCCGCCGAGGAGGATCGCCGCGCTGATGGCGACGATCCGGCCGAGGGTGAAGAGCAGATCGAAGAGGATACCCCGCGCCGGCTCGCCGCGGGCGCGGTAGACCCCGGTGAAGAGGCCCGTCGGCAGCCGGATCACCACCCACAGCCCCAGCGGCAGAAACAGCGCCAGACTGTCGGGGGCGGCGCCGAGCGCCTCGCCGAAGGCCGCGGGCGACACCAGCAGGGCGAGCAGGGCGAGCAGCGTGAAGCCGCCGGCCATCAGGGAGAGGTAAGCGGAGAGGATGAACCCCTTGAGCCGCCGGTAGCCGGCCTCGTCCCCGCCCGCCGCGCGGGCCATCAGCAGATTGGAGAAGTAGGTCATCAGGCCCAGGTCGAGCAGCGACAGGAACTCCGCCGCCGCCAGCACCACCAGCCAGTCGCGGTAGACCGCGGTGCCCCATCCCCACAGGCAGATCGGGACCAGGGCCAGCTCCTGGAGCACGATGACGACAATGGCGACGCTCTGCAGGGAAAGGGCGCCGAACAGGCGGCGGCGTAGCGGTGCCGCGGTCAATCGTCAGCTCCGCTTCCGCGGGTGGACCAGCGGAACGGGGAAAAGGACGTCGAGCCGTTCGCGGGCGACCCCGGCTCGCGCCAGTTCGCTACGTACGCGAAAGAGCAGGCCGTGGCGGCTGGCCAGCCGGGCCAGCCGCCACGGGTCGATATCGAAGGCCTGCGCCAGTTGGCGTCGCGCCATCGGCAGGTCGCCCGGCTCCAGCCGGCGGAACAGCCGCAGCCACAGCTCCAGCCGCCACCACCGTTGCAGCGGGGCGTAGGGACCAACCAGGGTGGAGAGGCGCAGGGCCGCCAGCGCCTGATCGGTATGCCCCTCGCCGGCGAGCAGCCAGGCGAGCCGGCTCCACCCGATGGATGAGAGGGGGGCGAGCGCCAGCCCCGCGCGGTAGTGGGCGATGGCGGCGTCGAGCGCGCTGCGCCGGGTGGCGGGGCCAGCCTCCGCGAGTTCCGCCCGGGCCTGCTGGAGCTGCGCGAGGTGGAAATGGGTCTCGCGGGTGGGCCGCCACTCCAGGGCGTGCTCCAATCCGGCGATCGCCGCATCAAGCCGCTCGGCGGAGAGCGGCTGGTGGCGCTGGGCGCTGGCGACGGTGCCGGCGTGGCGCGCCTCCAGCAGCGCCGCGGCGAAATGATTCATCCCCAGGTAGAGGAGCGGTGCGGCGACCAGCAGGGCGAGCAGAGGCAGCGGGTGGAGGAGCCGGCGGCGGGGTGTCGGCCGTCCCGCGTCGTCGCCCCGCTCTCCACCTCGGCGCTCCCCGCCGCGGCGCGGCGATGCGCTGGGCGGGGGTGATCCGGCGGCGGCCTCGCGGTCGGCTTCAGTTCTGATGGTAGTAGCCGGAGTAGTGTCCATAGTAGTGGCCGTAGTCGCCGTAGCCGTAGCGCGAATGCTTGCGGGTGTCGACCTGGGAGATCACCACCCCGAGCATCTCGCCGCCGGTCACCTCGAACTGCTTGAGCGCCGTGGCCACCGCCATCTTGTCGGTGGAATTCCAGCGCACCAAGTAGATGGTGGTGTCCACCAGGCGGGCGAGCACCCGGGCGTCGGAGACCGCGAGGATCGGCGGGGCGTCGAGCAGCACCATGTCGTAGCGCCGCTCCAGTTCGCCGATCAGTTTGCGGTAGGCGTCCGAACCGAGCACCTCCAGGGCGTTGCCGTGGATCTCCTTGCCGGTGATGGCGTGGATCCCCGACTCCTCGTCCACCTGGATGCATTCGTCGAGGGTGCAGCTGCCGGCGATGACGTCGGCGATGCCGAGACGGTTGTCCACTCCGAGCATGCGGTGGAGCTTGGGGCGGCGCAGGTCGCAGTCGATCAGGATCACCTTACGCCCCTGGGCCGCGGCAGTGTAGGCCAGCCACAGGCAGAGTGTGCTCTTGCCTTCGCTGGCCACCGCCGAGGTGAACGAGATGCGGCGGATTGGGGCGTCGGGGTTGGCCAGGCGCAGGCTGGTGTAGAGATTGCGCACCGCCTCGGAGGCGGTGGAGAGCGGCTGGTCGAGGACGTAGCGCCCCATCTGTTCGATCGAGTGCTTGCCCGGGATCTTCGGCACCATGGTGAGCACCGGGAGGCCGGTGAGCGTCTCCACCTGTTCGGCGCTCTTCAGGCCGACGTCCATCACCTCCAGGAACAGCGCGGTGGCGATGGCCAGCGCGATGGCGGAGACCAGCACCACGGTGAGGATCAGGCCCTTGCGCGGTGCCGAGGGGCCGCCCGGCGGGACCGCCTCGGAGATGATGCGGGCGTCGGCCTGCTGGATGTCCTGCTGCTGGCTGGTCTCCTTGAAGCGCGACAGGAAGGTCTCGTAGATCAGCCGGTTGGCCTCCGCCTCGCGCTCCAGCTCGCGCAGGATGACGGTCGCCGAGCCCTCGCTGGCCGACTGCACCTCGGTCTTGTCGAGCGCCTGGCGCAGGGCATTGGCGCGACTCTGGGCCACCTCCAGCTCGCTCTTCAGGGCGCTTGCCACCTTGCTGATTTCGGTGCGGATCTTGCCCTGCAGGTCGTGCAGTTCCGAGCGCGCGTCGATCATCGTCGGATGGCGCTCGCCGTAGCGCGAGGAGAGTTCGGCGATCTTGCGGTTGAGCAGCGCCTCCTGTTCCACCAGGCGCTGGATCACCGGGGATTGGAGGACGTCGGAGGTAGTCTCGAGCGTCCCGTGCTTGTCGAGCAGCCGCTTCACCTGGAGATAGCGGGCCTGCGCCTCGGCCCGTTCGGACTGGGCGATGATGTAGCGGGCGTTGAGATCGGAGAGCTTCTCGTCGGTCAGCGTCGACCCCTTGCCGGTGGCCAGACCGTGCTGGGAACGATACTGCTCGGCGGCGTTCTCGGAGTCGTGCACCTTCTGGCGCAGCCCCTCCAAGCGCTGGTTGAGCCACATGGTGGCCCGGCGGGTGGCGTCGAATTTGGCCTCCAGCTGGCTCTCGACGTAGGCCTCCGCCAAGGCGTTGGCGATGCTCGCCGAGAGCGCGGGATTGGTCGAGGTGTAGCTGATCTGGATCACCGGGGAGAGACTCACCGGACGCACCGACAGGCTGCCGAGGAAGCGGTTGACGATCCGGTTGCGCAGGCGCTGGGCCTTCTCCTCGTCGCTCGCCGGCGCCACCTCGGGCGGGAACAAGGCACGGTAGGCCTGGCGCACCCAGTGCACGGGGTTGAGCGAGAAGGCGACGACCAGCTCGGGGTTGAACTGATCGCTCTTGCTCAGCTCCAGCTTGTCGATCACCCGCTGGGCGAGCTTCCGCGAACGGATCACCTCCACCTCGCCGAGGAAGGTGGAGCGGTTCATGCGCAGCCCGCCCATGACGTCCTGGATGTTGACCACCCGCTGGGAGCGGGTGTCGAGCATCACCTTGACGGTGGCGGTGTAGAGCGGCGTCATGCGGTTGACCATGATGGTCGCCACGGTCATGGCGATGATCACCAGGGAGAGGATCAATGCCCTGCGTCGCCACAGGATCTCCAGCGTTTCGCGCACGTCGCTGGTCTGCGCGATGAAGCGGCTGAGGCGGCCGGCGGCAGGGGCGGTGGCCGGAGACGGGGAGGTGGTCGGGAGCGAGTCGGACACTGGGGGATCCTTGGTAGGCATAAGGGACGCACCGGGAGAGGGGCGCCGCGCGCGAAAGGAGTATAATCGCCGAGCCCCCTTTGCAACGTCAATGAAAGAGCTGGTTTTCCTCCTGATGTGGTCGCGTCTCGTCCGCCGTCTGCTTCCCGCCCGCCGCCGTCCGCCCTCCCTCCCCGTGGGGGTTCGCGTCTATGCGATCGGCGACGTCCATGGCCGCGACGACCTGCTCGGTGTGCTGCACCGCAGGATCGCGGAGGATCTGGCGCGCTCGCCCGCCGCCGGTGAGGTGGTGCTGATCCACCTGGGGGACTACGTCGACCGCGGGCCGGCCAGCCGCGCGGTGCTGGAGCGGTTGCTGGGGCCGCTCCCGGCGGGGATTACCGCCACGGTCCACCTGATCGGCAACCACGAGGAGCTGCTGCTCGCCTTCCTCGACGATCCCGGCGTCGGCCGCGCTTGGCTGCAACTGGGGGGGGATGCGACGCTGGCCGACTACGGCGTCCCGCTCACCCCCGATGTTCCCCCGGCGGCGCGTTTCGCGGCGTTGAGCCGTGCGCTGGGCGAGGCGATGCCCGCCACCCACCGCGCGCTGCTTCAATCGCTGGTGCTCCACCACCGGATCGGCGACTACCTCTTCGTCCACGCTGGCATCCTCCCCGGTCGCTCGTTGGAGCGGCAGCGGCGCGAGGAGCTGCTGTGGATCCGCGACGAGTTCATCCACTCCCGCGCCGACCACGGCGTAATGGTGGTCCATGGCCACCACATCGTCCCCGCCCCCGAGGAGCATCCCAACCGCATCGCCATCGATACCGGCGCCTACCACAGCGGCGTGCTCACCGCCCTGGTGCTGGAGGGCAGCGCACGGCGCTACCTCTCCAGCACCCTCGGGGATTGCGTTTGAAGATCCTCTACGCCGCCGCCCTGGGGGGCACCGCGCTGCACCGGATGCACGCCCTGGAGCGGGCCGGCCACGCGCTGACCCCGTTCGATTTCGCCCCCTACCAAGCGGCCGGCGGCGCTCTGCTCCGGCGCCTGCGCCAGCGCCTGCTCGTCGGTCCCACGGTGGCCCGCCTCAACCGTGACCTGAGCGCGGCGGTGCGCCGCGGGGGAGGCGATCTGGTGTGGCTCGACAAGGGGCAGATGGTCCACCCCGACACCGTCGCCCGTCTCGCCGCTGAGGGTCACCGCCTGGTCCACTACAGCTCCGACCTCCCCAGCTCGGTGCGCGGCGACCCCGGCTGGCGTCTGGTGCGCCGCGCGGTGCGTCACTACCACGCGGTGGTCGTCCCCAGCCGCGGCCACGACGCCGAATACCGCGCCCTCGGCGCCCGCCACATCCTGCGCATGCCGTTCGGCTTCGAACCCGGCGTCCACCGGCCGCCGCCGGCCGGCTGGGACGCCGGCGAGTGCCGTTACGACGTGACCTTCATCGGTACCCCCTACGAGCAGCGTCCCGCCTTCCTGCTGCGCCTGGTGCGCGACTACGGTATCCGGGTGAAGGTCTTCGGCGACCGCTGGGAGCGCCATCTCGGCGCCGAGGAGTTGCGATTGCTGGAGGTCGAACCCGGCGTGTACGGTGCCGACTATCGCGAGGCGATCTGGCGCTCGCGCATCCTGCTCGGCTTCGTCACCCACGCCATGCACCACGCTAGCGCCCGCCGCTGGAGCGAGATCAGCGCCTGTGGCGGTTTCCTGCTGGCCGAGCGGACCGCGGAGGCGGGCGAGTGGTTCGAGGAGGGGCGGGAGGCGGCCTTTTTCGGCGATGAGCGGGAGTGTGCGGAGCGGATTCGCCACTGGCTCGCCCACCCCGCGGAGCGCCGCGCGGTGGCCGCGGCGGGGATGCGCCGCACCCGCGAGGAGCGGGAAAACGATCGCCTGATGGCCGCCGCGGTGGAGGCGGCGGTCCGTCTCGCTTAGCCGGGAAGGGCGACGACGGCCTCGGCGACGCCGATCGAGGAATCGGCCAGCGGGGTTAGGCGGTAGTCGCCCCTGCCGCCCGCGGCGGAGAGGGCGAACAGCGAGTAGCCGCGCAGCAGCGCCAGGGTGCCACGGGCGGCGGCATCGCATCGGGTGCGCTCGCTGGTCTCGAACAGGATGGCCGGCGAGCGGTCGGCGAGGGTCCCCGCCATACCCGCCAGGACCGCTGGCTCGAACCCCTCCACGTCGATCTTGACCAGGTCCGGCGGGGGGAGTGAATCCCGCTCGACCAGCGCGTCGCAGCGCTGCACCCTGACCCGCCGTTCGCAGGTGTTGTTGGCGTTGTAATCGGCGAGCAGCGAGGCGGTGCCGGTGTTGGCGAAGCGCCTCGAATCGGGGTAGTGGATGGTCGCTTCGCGGTCGCTGTCACCGAGGGCGGTCTCGACGACGGTGACGTTTTCCAGATCGTTGCGCGCGATCTTCTCCTCGATCAGGGCGACGTTTTGGGGCAGCGGTTCGAACGCGACCACCTGACGGCAACGTCCGGCGAGAAAGAGGGTGTGGTGGCCGACGTTGGCACCGATGTCGTAGGCGACGATCCGGCGCCCGAGGCGTTTTTCCAGGCGATCGATGAGATCCCCGAGCAGGGTGAGTTCGTGTCGCGCGTAGGCGCCGTAGTAGTAGACCGACCAGTCGATGAAGCGTTGGAGATTGCCGGGATAGCGCATCCCGTGAAAGGCGACCTCGAACGGGTGATCGGGGCAGCGGTCGGGATCGTCGAGCAGGCGCAGCAGGCGCTCCTTGCCGCGGAGCGGCGGGAGGTGGCGGCCGATGAGGCGGGCGAGGGGGCGCAGCGTCACCTGCGGCACTCGATACCGAGGGCGTCGCGCCAGCGCCCCTCGTCTTCCACCTCGCGGTAGCGCGGTTCCGCGGAGTCGCCGAAGCGGGCGCGGCGGATCTCCCGGAAGCCGGCGCCTTCCAGCTCCGCGGCGAGCGAACGGAAGTCCCACATCCAACGATGGCGGGAGTTGCCCAGCCACTCCCGGAGCAACCCGGCGAGGCTCCGCGGACGGCTCTCCCAGCCCAGTTCGGTACGCTCCATCAGCGACAGTGCGGCGGCGGCGGAGGGGTCGTTGCGGTAGCGCTCGACCTCCACCTCCAGGTCGGGTACCACCAGCCGAAAACGCCCGTCGGGACGGAGCAGGCGATGGCTCTCGGCCAGCGCGGCGCGCAGCTCGTCGAGGGCGAGGTGTTCCAGCACGTGGGAGCAGTAGAGGGCGGCGCAGCTGGCGTTCGCCAGCGGCAGGCCGTCGGCCACGTTGCCGTAGCGGACGTTGGCGGGGAAGCGCTGCTCGTTGCGGGTGTAGAGCCGCCAGATCAGCGGCAGGCGCTCGAAGCGCAGGGTCGGCGAGGCATCGAAATTGAGCCACCCTTCGGGGGCGCACCAGCCGCAGCCGTACTGGAGATAGGTCGGGTCGTTGGCGAGGCTCATGGCGGACTCCTCGACGGTGCCTCCTGGCTGATCCGCCCCCAGCCGTTGTGTGAGAAGCTGAGCAGCACGGTCAGCGGGGCGATTGCCACTACTAGGCGCAGCACGTTGACGGTCGTGGCGACGAAGCTCTTCTCCACGGTGAGGTAGTGGGCGAGGATCAGGGAGAGGACGATCACCTGGAAGAACTCGTTGCGGACGATACGCATCAGCAGCGCCAACAGCCCGCCGGAGATCAAGGTCAGCAGTGCCGCGTAGGGGATGCCGAACCAGCCGAAGTCCATATAGGCGACGGTGAGCAGCGAATCGGCGTAGTCGGTGTAGTCGGCAAGGCCGAAATCGGGATTGCGCATCTCGCCGATACCCCCCAGTTCGACGACCGCTTCGTTTTTTTCCGGGAGAAAGGTGGAGGGGATGCCCATCACCAGCTCGGCGGCGGAGGCCCTGCCGAGGCCGAACCGGGGATTCTCGTACCCCCCCAACTCCTTGAGGTAGTCGATGATGAACATGCGTGACGGCAACGCCCTGGTCTGCGATTCGATCACCTCGTTCCAGTCGCCCTCGAACCGGTCGGCGGCCGCGCCGATGCGGTCGAGCAGGTTGGCGGTGTCCTCCCACTGCGTCCAGCTCTGCTGGATGTCCATGCGCTGGGCCTGAAACACCGTGGAGGTGACGATGAACAGCGGAGTGGTCACCGCGAGGAACAGCGCCAGCGGTCGCCAGTTGAGCCGCATGTCGCGGGACCAGGCGAAGATCAGGAAGAAGGTGGTGAAGTGGGCTGCCAGCTCGCGCCGCCCCTGTCCCATCAGGATCAGGGTGAGCAGCGGCAGGAAGAGCAAGGCGAGCAGGATCAGCGGCTCCCTGGCCCCCTCGCGACGCTTGCCCACCAGCCAGCCGAAATAGCCGCTCAAGGCGATGGAGAACTGATAGAGCAGGTGTTCGGTGATCGGTAGCTGGTTGTCGGCGCCGAAGCTGCGGTATTCGATGCGCCCCTCGAGGACGAAGTCCACCAGCACCAGCCAGAGCAGCGCCAGGGAGAGGAGCACGAATTGCGGGACCGGGGGGGCCGGGCGGCTGAGCCGGGCGATGGTGTCGTGCCACCAGCGGTGCTCCAGCGGCGCCACGGCGAGGATCGCGTGGGCGCTGAGGGCGACGAACAGCGCGGCGAAGAAGAGGTCGCGATCGTCACGGTGATCGATCATTCCGAGGTCCCACGGCGTGCCCCAGCCGAGACCGATGAAGGCGCCGATTCCGTACCAGATGAGCAGCGCGCTGCCGTGGATGGCACTGAGCGACCAGTGGTTTCTCCAGTCCTGGATCACCTTCATCATGTTGGCCAGCCCGACTAGGCCGAGGCCGAGGAAAGCGAGCGCCATGAAGCCCGAGGAGCTGCCCGCCATGCCGATCGCCAACAGTAGCAGCGAGAGCAGGGAGCCGAGCAGATTGGTGCCCTTGACGCCTTGCACGGAACTCCTCGCGGGTTGGGAAAGTGG
This sequence comes from Endothiovibrio diazotrophicus, assembly GCF_054657215.1. Taxonomy (NCBI): domain Bacteria; kingdom Pseudomonadati; phylum Pseudomonadota; class Gammaproteobacteria; order Chromatiales; family Thioalkalispiraceae; genus Endothiovibrio; species Endothiovibrio diazotrophicus. The sequence continues at coordinate 22,963 of NZ_BAAHXB010000033.1, read as the reverse complement.
AACGTTCGGGGTGCTTTGACCCGGTCGGCCATTGTATCCCAGAATACGCCCTTTATCCGGTCCCCCGTCTCGCGGAGCGCCGGTTTTTCCCGAAGCGAGCAACTTCCACCAAACGCCGGCGCCGCCCCATGGATCAAAAACCCCCTGCCCGCCGTACGGTCAAATACGCGGCGATCCTCCTGATCACCCTTTCCCCCCTGCTGCTGCTGGTCACCGGCGAACTGCTCGGGCGGCTCTACCTCCAGGTCCTCAACGGGTCGCCCGGGAGGAGCTACGGCATCTATACCTACCATCCGGTGCTCGGCGCGATCCTGCGGAAGAGCAGCTTCAACACCCGCAAGACCTTCAATAATCTGGGCTTCCAGAGCTACGAAGACGTGCCTGCGGGCCCCAAGCCGCCGGGCGAGCTGCGGCTGGTCGTCTACGGGGGCTCCACCAGTTTCTGCTACAACCTGCCCACCGGCGAGGGGTGGCCGCTGCGCCTGGAGCGTGATCTGCGCGATGGCGGGGTGGCGGCGCGGATGCTCAACGGCGGGGATGTCAGCTGGTCGCTCGGCCACATCAACGTGCGCACCCGCGAGGAGTTCGCCGGGTTGGATGCGGACTGGGTGGTGCTCTACTCGGGAATCAACGAGCTGACCAACGCCCAGCTGGTCGATTTCTACGGCGGCGATTTCGTCGGTGCCGTTCGAGCCGGCGAGCGCGGTGTGTTCAGCCCCCGTCTGGGACAGGACGAGTGGCTGTTCCGCCATAGCCTCTTCTACAAGGCATGGCGTTTCTGGGGGGCGCCGCGTGTGGGGAGATGGTTCTCCTCGGGCGAGCGGCGGACACCGCCCGATCCGAAGGTGGTCGCGGCCAAACGGGAGGCACTGCGCACGGCGGTCGATACCAACTACCAATACCTGTTGCGCGAATTGATAGCATTCTGGCGCAGCCACGGGGCACGAGTGGCGTTCGTCATCCAGGCGATCTCGGATCGCGATCACGTCAACGCACCGCGGGTTGCGGTGAGTCGCCGTGGTGCGGCGGCGGCGGCACAGGCGGGGGCCGTCGTCGTCGATGCCCAGGAGGTGGTGGACGGGTACCCGGGAGACCCGCACAAGCTGTTCATCCACAGCGGCGTTCACTGGACCGCGGAAGGGAGTGAACGGTTCGCCCGTTTCCTGGCCGAAAACATCCCTTTTTCGCAACCGCCGGCGGTACCGTCCAGCGATGAAAGGGCGGGCGGGGCGCGGGAGACGCATTGAGGTGGGAAGGCGGGACATCGTTATTGCCACGGTCGCGCGCTTTCACTACGACTCGCTGGCAATTGGCCTCGACCGTCTCGGGCGGCTGGAGCGCTTCTATTCCGGACTGCCCCGCAGCCGGTTGCGCTGTCCGGAAATTCCGCCGGAGCGGCTCGCCATCTTCCCCTGGCTACAGGTCCCCTACATGGCGCTCTCCCGGTTGGGGAGCGTTCCGCTGCCGCGCCGGACACTGGCGCGCTGGGCACAGCGCAGCCTCGATCGCCACATCGCCCGCACGCTCCCCGAGTGCGCGGTCTACAGCGCCATGTCGGGGTGCGGCGTCCTCTCCGGAGCGGTCGCCCAGGGGCGCGGGGCGCGTTTCGTCTGCGAGCGCGGCGTCGGCCATATCCGCCATGTCGATGAGCTGATGCGCGAGGAGGCGGAGCGTTGGGGGCTTCCCCACGACGCCACCGATCCCGGGATGATCGAACGGGAGGAGGCGGAGTACGCGCTGGCCGATCGCCTGGTGGTGCTCGCCGAGGCCAATGCCCGCACGTTCCTTGCGCGGGGCATCCCGGAGGAGAAGATCCGCGTGGTGCCGCAGGCGATCCTGCCCACCGGGAGCCCGGGGCCGGTGGATCGCGGAGCCGGTTTCCGCGTGCTGTTCGTCGGCGGGATGAACCTGCGCAAGGGGATCGGCTACTTGGCGCGCGCGTTCCGCCGCGCGGCGATCCCCGAGGCGCGGCTGGTGATGGTCGGCACGCCGGGCGAGGAGACCGAGATCCTGCTGCGCGGCGGCGATCACGCCCGCACCGAGCGGCTCGGGCCGCTGGATCATCGGCGGGTGTTGGAGGAGATGCGCCGGGCCCATGTGATGGTGCTGCCCTCGCTGGCCGAGGGGGCGCCGCTGGTCGCCCTGGAGGCGTTGGCCTGCGGCTGTCCGGTGATCGGCACCGACGCCTGGTGCGAGGGGTGTTTCGTCCGTTCGGGGGTCAACGGTCTGGTGGTGCCGGTGCGCGATGAGGAGGCGCTGGCCGCCGCCTTGGTGCGGCTGCACGAGGACCGCGATCTGCTGCGCGCGATGAGTACCGCTGCGCCCGCCTCGGTCCCCCATGGCGGCCGTCCGGAAGAGTACGCCGACCGATGGTTGGCGGCGGTCCTCGATTGAACCCCCGATCGAACCTCCAATCGAACCCCGGACCAGCCCTCTCCACGGCAGCCGGTGAGCAAGGCGGGCCGGGCGGAGAGCGGCCGCGGGTGCTGCTGGTCGGCAACTATCCGCCGGACCGGCAGATCAGCATGGCGCGCTACGCCGAGCTGCTGGCGGAGGGACTGGGCGAGCGCGGCTGGGAGGTGGTGTCGATCAACCCGCAGGCCTGCCTCAACCCGTTTCCCGACGCTCGGCGCGGCATCGCCAAGTGGTTGGGCTACATCGACAAGTTCCTCTGTTTCCCGTGGCGATTGCGCCGCCAGGTGGCGCGTCTCGCCGATCGGCCGCTGGTGGTCCACGTCTGCGACCACTCCAATGCGCCCTACCTGTTCCACCTCGGCGGGGTGGCCGCCACGATCACCTGCCACGATCTCCTCGCCGTGCGTGCGGCGCTCGGCGAGTTCCCGGAGCGGCGCACGCGCTGGAGCGGCCGGCTGCTGCAGCGGGCGGTGGCGGCGGGTCTGGCGCGGGCGCGGCACTGCATCTGCGTCTCGGAGGCGACGCGGCGGGATGTGTTGCGCCTGACCCCGCTGACGGAGACGCGGGTGACGGTGATTCCCCACGCGCTCAACTATCCGTTCCGCCCAATGCCGCCGGCGGAGGCGCGGGAGCGGCTGCGGGGGCTCGCGGCATTGGATGGGGTGCGTGCTGCCGACGGCGGGAGCGTTCCGTTCCTGCTCCATGTGGGGGCGGAGGTCTGGTACAAGAACCGCGCGGGGCTGCTGCGCATCTACCGGGCGTTGCGGCGCCTGGGTGGCGAGGTCCCGCCGCTGCTGCTGGTGGGGGCGCCGCTGCCGGGCGAGGCGCGGGCGTGGCTCGCCGCGGAAGGGCTGGAGCGCTGGGTGCTCGGCGTGGGCCAAGTGGATGGCGAGACGTTGCGGGCGCTCTATTCGCGGGCCTCCGCCCTGCTCTTCCCCTCCCTGGAGGAGGGGTTCGGCTGGCCGGTGCTGGAGGCGATGGCCTGCGGCTGTCCGGTGGCGGCCAGCGACCGCGCGCCGATGAGCGAGGTGGGCGGCGCGGCGGCGGTCTATTTCGATCCGCAGGATCCGGCCGGCGCGGCGAGGGTGGTCGCCCGCCTGCTGGCGGAGGGCGGGGAGGCGCGTCAGCGGCGTATCCGTGACGGCATCGCGCGGGCGGCGGCGTTCTCCTCGGCGTCGATGTTCGCGCGCTACGCCTCGGTCTACCGCGCGCTGGCCGGCGCGGCGGAAAACTGATCGCCGAACATCGCCTGGTGGACGAAGCGCGCCCAGCCGCGCTGCCCGCGTTGCGCCGGTGTGCCGTCCCGCTCGGCGAGCCACGCCCCCGGCGGGGCGCCGAACCCGCTCTTCGGCCGCCGCAGGATCGCCTCGGGCAGGGCGTGGCGCGGGGTGGCGGCCATCGCCGCCTTGCCCGGCGGCGCGGCGCTGATCAGCCAGGGGGCCAGTTCCTGCAGCAGGGTCGCATCGGCGAAGGGGACGCGGATCTCCACCCCGTGGGCCATGCCGGCCCAGTCGGCGTCGCGCAGCAACTGGTTGCGCATGTACCAGCCCGCCTCCAGGGCGATCATGCCGGCGTGGGCGCTGGCCAGTCCGCCGCTGTCGGCCTCCAGGCGTCCGCGCAGGTCGAGCTCGCGCAGCCCCTCCCGGGCCATCTCGAAGCCGAGCAGCGGTTCCAGCTCCCACGGCATGAACAGCGCGCGGCGCAGCAGCCAGGCGTCGCCGAGGGTACCGGCGTATTCGACCACTCCGGCGTACTTCGGTGAGGTGAGGTGCCCGATCCAGGGGGCGGTGGCGCGGCGCAGCAGGCCGCCGAGGGTGCGCGCGGCGGGGGTCCGCGAGCCCCAGCGGACCAGGGCCGGCACCTGGCGGAAGCTGGGGTAGCCGCCGAACAGTTCATCGGCGCCCAGGCCGCTGAGCGCCACCTTGTAGCCGGCCTCGCGCGCCGCCCGTGCGGTCCAGTAGACGTTGATCCCGTCGATGGTCGGTTGATCCATGGCGGCGAGCAGCGCCTCGCGCTCCTCGATGAAGCGATCGATATTCACCAACTGTTCGAAATGGTGGCCTCCCCAACGGGCGGCGAGGGCCTGCGCTTCGTTCCGCTCGTCGCACACCGACGGGTGGTCGAAGGCGATGGTGAGGGTGTCGGCAGCGCGACCTTCCAGCTCTTCGAGCAGTGCGGCCAGGGTCGCCGAGTCGCGCCCCGCGGAGAGCAGCAGCAGGGTCCGTACGTCGCTCACCCGGTGGAGGCGGAGGCTGTCGCGTAGCCGTTCGGCGAGCTGTGGCGTCGGCAGCGGGCGGCCGGCGGGCACGGCTTGGCGCAGCACATCGGGGAGGTCGTAATAGCGTCCGCTGTGGCGGCGTCCGGCGGCGTCGACGCGCAGCCAACTGCCCGGCGCGAGGGCGCGGATGCCGCGGTAGGCGGTATGGGGCTCGGGCACCGAGCCGAGCAGGAAGAAACCGACGTGGCCCGCCGGGTCGGGGGTGGTATCGATGCCATCGCCGGCGAGCAGCGCCTTCACCTGGGAGGCGAGCCGCAGGGTGTGGCCGTCGTCGGCCAGATAGAGCGGCTTGATGCCCAGCGGGTCGCGGGCGCAGAACAGCTCGCCGCGCGTCTCGTCCCAGATGCAGAAGGCGAACATGCCGCGCAGCCGGGGCAGCATCGCCTCCCCCTCGCGGGCGTAGAGGCGGGCGAGCACTTCGGTATCGGAGGTGGTCTCGAAGCGTTCACCCTGCCGTTCCAGCTCGGCGCGCAGGCGCGCGTGGTTGTAGATTTCGCCGTTGAAGACGATGCGCACGCCCCCCCCACCCCGCGGGTGGGGGATCGTCATCGGCTGATCGGCGCGGGGGCTCGGGTCGATGATCGCCAGGCGGCGGTGGCCGAGGGCGGTACGGCGGTCGGCGGCGATCCACGCCCCCGCGCCGTCGGGACCGCGTGCCTCCATGGCGTCACGGATGCACAGCAGCTCCGCGGGGTCAACCGCGGGGGCTTCGGGGGCGTAGGCGTGGAGGGCGACGATTCCGCACATGAGCGCAAGCTTGCAGGATACGTGAAGAATCCGCATCCTTCTTGCCGTTTACGGAAATTCAACCACGCCGCCGATGTCTAGCCTGCCCACCCCCGCCGAGGAAAATTCCCAGCACCTTCCCCAGGAACGCCTGGTGGTTCCGTTTCTGGCCCTGGTAGTGCTCTCGCCGCTGCCTCTGGGGGGCTATCGCGCGTTGCCTTGGAGCCTCAACGCCATCGCCGCCGCGGCGCTGCTGATCGCCTGGGGGGTGCTCTCGCTGCGCAGCGGGAGCCGTCCGCCCATGGGTTTGGCGCGGCTGGCCTTGCCCCTGGTCCTCGCGCTGGCGCTCGTCGCCTGGATGACGGTGCAGGCGCTGGGTGCCGTTCCGCACCCGTGGAGTGCCCCGCTGTGGGGCGAGGTGGCGCCGCTGCTGGGGGGGGCGGTGCCGGCCGCTCCGGTCAGCGTCAACCCCGAGGCGGGCATGGTGATGGCGCTGCGCTTTCTGACCCACGGTGCGATCTTCTTCCTGGCGGTTCAGTTCGGCCGCTCGCGGCGGCGGGCGGAGCGCATCTATACGGTGCTCGCCTACGCCGGGCTGTGCTACGCCGCCTACGGCTTGGCGATGCATCTGGGTGGCTTCAACCGGGTGCTGTGGTGGGAACGCTGGGCCTACACCGATTCGGTCACCTCCACCTTCGTCAACCGCAACCATTTCGCCACCTTCGCCGGCCTGTCACTGGTCTGCGCCTTCGCCCTGTTGGGGCGGTCGCTGCTGCATCGGGGCGCGGCGGGCGGGATCCGGGAGTGGTTGATGCTCCTCGCCGACCTGATGGAACGCCGTCTGTTGCTGGTGTTGACGGTGATGGTGCTGTTCTCGGCGGTGATCCTGAGCCACTCCCGGGGAGGGCTCGCCGCCACCCTCGCCGGGCTGGCGGTGCTCGGCGCGGTGCTCGGTGGTTCGAAGCGGCTGGAGGGCGGCGCGCGGCGCTCGCTCACGGTGATCGGGGCGTTCCTGCTGGTGCCGCTGATCCTGATGATGGGGGGGGAGACGCTGTTTCGCTTCGGCGACTGGAACTTCGGCAGCGACGCGCGCACCGAGCTGTTTCGCCTCACCCTCCAGGCGATCGCCGATGCGCCCTGGCTGGGTCATGGCGGCGGCTCCTTCGCCGACGTGATCCAGCTCTACCTCGATCGCAGTCTGCCCGAATCGGTGCGCTGGGCCCATGCCCACAACAGCTACCTGGAATTCGCGCTGGAGCTGGGGCTTCCCGCCCTGCTGGGGCTGCTGGCGCTGATAGGCTGGCTGGTGGGGCAGTGCGTGGCCGGGCTGTCGCGGCGGCGGCGCGACCGGATCTACCCGGCCGTCGGTATCGCCGCCACGGTGGTGGTGGGGTTGCATGCCCTGGTCGACTTCAGTATCCAGTTGCCCGGGGTGGTCATCCCCTATCTTACGCTGCTCGGTGTGGCCTACGCCCAGTCCTGGCCCTTTCGGCGGCGGGCGCGTTAATCAAGCGCCCCTTTTCGTGTGCGCGCCACGCCCATGGATTGGCGCCGATCAGCATTGTGGCCACCAGCGCCAGCTCGCCACGCGCCCACACCGTCGTGCCGATCCAGGCGGTCGCCAGGTGGAGTGCCGGCAACCCCCGTGGCGGCGCAGATCTGCCGGCCTCCTCCAGGCGGGCCAGCAGGATCGGCAGCGCCACCCGGAAGGGCGGAAAGGCGAAAATGAACTTGCGCGCATCGGTAGTCAATCCATCGTTGCAGGACGGTTCCTCAGGAAAAAAAGGGCGATCAATCCCGCGCACGGCGCGAAACGGAGTTAAAATGAGGTCGCTCGCGCATGAATTCCGGGTTGTTCGCGACACTGACAGTTGAAACAACCCGCCATTTGAGATCATCATTGACCCCGAATCCTTTCTCCATCCCCCGCAGGGAGTATGTCCCCAATGAGCATCCATCGCTGGAAGGAACTTTTTCTCGGGCTGGTGCTGCTGGCGCTGATACCGGGGACCGCGGCCGTGGCCGCCCCTTTGGATCCCGCGATTGAAGCGGCGGCTCGCGCCAACGACGTCGACGGAGTCGCCGCGGCGCTGACTTCCCTGATCACCGCGGGAGGAAGCGACGCCGACGTCGCCGCCACCATGCGGGAGGTCGCCCAGCTCAACCCCGACATCGCCGGTGCGGTGGTCAACGCCACGGTGCGCTCCCTCGCCGCCTCCGGTACCAGCGGCACCACCCTGGCCCCCACGGTGCGCACCCTGGTCAATGGCGCGATGAGCGGCGTGGCCGGCACCATCACCCCCGATGACGTTCCCACCTATGCGGAGAATATCGCCACCAACGTCCGTCAGGCGATCGGCGCGGTCTCCGGGGGCGACCGCAACACCGAAAACGCGCTGCTCGCCTCCGCGCGCTCCGGCGTCGCTCAGAGCGCGGCGCACAACCGCGATACCGGCGCCAGCGGCCAAGTCCTGCGCAGCGACGTCAACGTCCGGCTGCAAGGCACCATCGCGACGAATGAAGCCGAAGAGGCGGTCGATGCCTCACCCATCGTTGTCTCCCAGTCTGGCGAAGCCCAGCAACAAACCGGGCAGGAAGACCAGGGCAGTCAGCAGGGTGATCAGGCCAACCAGCAGGGCGACGATGAGCAGGATCAGGGTGACCAGAACGGTACTGCCGGCAATCAGGGACAGCAGGACACCGATCAGCAGGGGCGGGATACCAACCAGCAGGGGCAGGACACCAACCAGCAGGGGCGGGATACCAACCAGCAGGGGCGGGATACCAACCAGCAGGGGCAGGACACCAACCAGCAGGGGCGGGATACCAACCAGCAAGGGAACCAGCAGGGGCAGGGTCGGAATTCTCCGCAGGGTCCGATCGTCCCCCAGGATGACCCCGAGGTGCAGGAACAGCCCCAGATCGATAATCCCGATCCTCAGGCCGCCAGTTCCAGCTAAGGCATGAAGTCCAATAATTCACGGCGCTGGCAAGGAACGACCTTGTCAGAAAGGCTATCCAACATGAAGTTAATGCGTGCTCTTCTCCTCCCCCTGCTCATGAGCAGTGCCCTGCCGGTCATGGCGGAGGAGCCCTCCGCCACCTCGGAGTCGGTGTCCGACGAGCGGCTCGATCCGGGCCAGACCGTCAAGGACCGCGCCCATCCCGAATACGCTGCGCTCGGCATCCGCGCCGGGAGCTTTCTGCTCTACCCGCAGGCCAAGCTGGAGGCGCGCTACGACGACAACATCTACTTCAGCAACGTCAACCGCGCCGATGACTGGACCGCCGTCGTGACCCCTTCGTTGCAGATCGATTCCGACTGGGGGCGCCACGCGCTGACGATTGACATGGGTGCCGAGATCAACCGTTACGACGAGCATACGCGCGAAGACGGGGAGACTCTTTGGCTCAACGCCACCGGTCGCATCGACATTTCACAACACACGGTCGCCACCGTGCATGGCGAGTTGGGTTCCGGCAGCGAAAGCCGCGGCTCCCCGGATGACGCCGCCGGTCTGAAGCGGGCCAAAACCCGGAACAGGGCCGTCGAGATCGGAGTGGAACACCGGCCGGGTCGTTTTTTCGTCATCGGCAAATTGCGTCTTGAGGCGCTCGATTTCGGCGACGTGACCACCAGTTTGGGCACCGTCATCAACAACGACGACCGTGATCGCAACGAGCAGACCGCCTCGGTCACCGGCGGGTATCAGATGTTCGAAGGTTTCGACGCCTTCGTCCGCTATAGCCGCGGGACGCGCGAGTACGACGCAGCCGTCGACGATGGAGGCTTCAAACGCGACTCTTCCAGCGACCTCGTGGAGGTGGGTGCCGACCTGAATCTCTCCAGCGTGCTGATCGGCGAAGTGGCGCTGGGCAGCCTGAGTTTCGATTACGACGATCCGGCCTTCAGGGACATCGACGAAGGGACCGCCAACGCGCTGCTCTACTGGCACGTTACTCCGCTGACCACCTTTACCTTCCAGGTGGCCCGCTCGGTGTCCGAAACCACCACCGCCGGCTCCTCGGGCTATACCAGCGACGTCCTCGCCGTCTCCGTCTACCACGAATTGCTGCGCAACCTCGTGCTGCAGTCCTCCCTTTCGTCGGTGACCAACGACTACAACGGCATCGCCCGCGAGGATGAGCTGACTACATTCCGCCTCTCCGCCGAGTACGAGGCCAACCGCAATCTGTTCTTCGGCGCCGGCTACGAGAACGGCGGCCGCGACTCCAACGCCCCCGGGATCGACTACGATCGCGAGGTGATCTCCGCCTGGGTGGGGTTGCGCCTGTAGGATGGGGAGAGGAGACGTGAAGGCACCGGTCGCACTCATTCTCCCGGTATTGCTCATCTGGGTTGCGCTCTTCTGCGCGGCCTCCGGCGCGGCGGAGGATCCTTCGGTCTACCGTCTCGGCAACGGTGACAAGATCCGGGTTACCGTATTCGGCGAAAAGGACCTTTCCGGTACCTTCATGGTGGATGGCAAGGGGATGGTCGCCATGCCGCTCATCGGCGAGGTGGCGCTGGGTGGACTGACGCTGCGGGAGGCCGAGCGGCGGGTGGCGGACAAGCTCCTCGATGGCTTCCTGAAGAAGCCTCAGGTCGGTATCGAGGTGCTCAACTTTCGCCCCTTCTACATCCTCGGGGAGGTGAAAAAGCCCGGCAGCTACCCCTACGTGGACGGCATGACCGTACTCAACGCGGTGGCCTTGGCCGGTGGATTCACCTACCGCGCGAAAAAGGACCATGTCGTCATTACCCGCGCCGACGACCCCGAGAATCGGGAGCAGGAGGTGGATCCCGGCGCACGGGTCTTCCCCGGCGATATGATCCGCATCAAGGAGCGGTTCTTCTAGTGTGCTGCGCCGCAATCGATTACGGATCATGATTCCGGACGCCAAGGGTGGCGCGAGCGCTTCCGCCCCTCCCGGAAACCGTTCCTTCGGACTGGTCTTCTTCGCCTTTTTCCTGATTGTCGCCTTCTCCCCGCTGATCGACGGCGGCGGGGTACGAACCTGGGCGGTGGTGATCGCCTTGGTGTTCGGTGCGGTCGCTGTGGTGGCCCCCGCGCTGCTCACGCCGCTCAATCGGCTGTGGACCCGCTTCGGCGATCTCCTGCACCGCGTCATGTCCCCGCTGCTGCTGGGTGTCGTCTTCTTCCTGGTGGTCACTCCTATCGGCCTGCTGATCCGCCTGACGGGTCAGAGCCCCCTCCGTCTGCGCTTCGACCCCGCCGCGTCCAGCTACTGGATCGCACGCCGGCCGCCGGCCGCGGACGAGGAATCCGGATCCATGCGCCGCCAATTCTAGGCTTCATTCGTTCAGAGGAGTTTGCCCCATGTCCTTCATCCGCGAGCTATGGGAATTCATGCGGGTGCGCAAGAAATATTGGCTGCTTCCGGTCCTGTTGGTGATGGGGCTGCTGGGGGGGTTGATCGTGCTGGCCCAGGGGTCGGCGGTGGCGCCTTTCATCTACACCCTGTTCTGATGAAGATTCTCGGGCTCTCGGCCCTCTACCACGACAGCGCCGCGGTGCTGCTCGACGACGGACGGATCGTCGCCGCGGCCCAGGAGGAGCGCTTCACCCGCGTCAAGCACGACGCCGCCTTTCCGTGCCATGCGGTGCGCTACTGTCTGGAGGAGGGGGGCGTGGGGCTCGATGAGCTCGATCACGTCGTCTTCTACGACAAGCCGTTTCTCAAATTCGAGCGCCTGCTCGAGACCTATCTGGCATTCGCTCCGCGCGGTTTCCGCTCCTTCGCCACGGCCATGCCGGTGTGGCTCAAGGAGAAGCTGTTCCAGCGCAAGCTGCTGGAAGACGAGTTGAAGGGGCTGGGCGCCACCGGTTCGTGGGAGGAGCGCCTGCTCTTCGCCGAGCACCACCAGAGCCATGCCGCCAGCGCCTTCTACCCCTCGCCCTTCGACGAGGCGGTGGTGCTCACCATGGATGGGGTCGGCGAATGGGCCACCACCTCGGTGGCCATCGGCCGTGGCCGCGAGCTGGAGATGGTCAAGGAGATCCACTTCCCGCACTCCCTGGGGCTGCTCTACTCCGCCTTCACCTACTACACCGGCTTCAAGGTCAACTCGGGCGAATACAAGGTGATGGGGCTGGCCCCCTACGGGGAGCCCCGTTACGTCGACCTCATTCTGGAGCATCTGATCGACCTCAAGGAGGATGGGTCGTTCCGCCTCGACCTCCGCTACTTCGACTACTGCACCGGTCTGACCATGACCAACCGGCGTTTCGATCAGCTCTTCGGCGGTTGCCCGCCGCGCCGCGCCGACGAGCCGCTCACCCCGTTCCACATGGACATGGCGGCCTCGGTGCAGGCGGTGACGGAGGAGGCGGTGCTACGTCTCACCCGCGGGCTGGCCGAGGAGTACGCGATCCCCAACCTGTGCCTTGCCGGCGGGGTGGCGCTGAATTGCGTGGCCAACGGCAAGGTGCTGCGCGACGGTCGTTTTCGCGAGATCTGGGTGCAGCCCGCCGCCGGCGATGCGGGGGGCGCCCTGGGGGCGGCGTTGGCCGCCTACCACCAGCATCGCGAGCAGCCCCGCACGGTCGATCGCGGGGCGCGCGACGCGATGAATGGGAGCTATCTCGGCCCGGCGTTCGCGCAGCGGGAGATCGAGGCCCGTCTGCGTGCCGCAGGGGCGGTATTCGAGGTGCTGGAGGAGGGTGGGTTGGAGCGGCGCTGCGCCGAACTGCTGGCAGAAGAACAGGTGGTGGGCTGGTTTCAGGGGCGCATGGAGTTCGGTCCCCGGGCCCTCGGCGGTCGTTCGATCCTCGGCGATCCCCGGTCGCCGCGGATGCAGTCGCAACTCAACCTGAAGATCAAATACCGCGAATCGTTCCGCCCCTTCGCCCCGTCGGTGCTCGCCGAGCGGGTCTCCGGCTGGTTCGAGCTGGAGGGCGCGAGCCCCTACATGCTGATGGTTGCCGAGGTGGCCGAGGGGCGGCGGCGGCCTGTGGAGGAGGAGGGGCTGTCCGGGATCGACAAGTTGCAGGCGGTGCGTTCCGAAATCCCGGCGGTGACCCACGTGGACCACTCCGCCCGCATCCAGACCGTCCACGCCGACACCAACCCGCGTTACCACGCCCTGATCCGGGCGTTCGAGACGATCACCGGCTGTCCCGTGCTGATCAACACCAGCTTCAACGTCCGCGGGGAGCCGATCGTCGCCACCCCCGAGGATGCCTTCCGCTGCTTCATGGGGACCGGGATGGACTACCTGGCGATCGGCGACTGTCTGCTCGCCAAGGAGGCCCAGAACCCCGCCCTGCTTCGCGACTACCGCACCGCCTTCGAACCCGATTGACGGGCGGCAGGTCGCACCGCATCCCTCAGGTTGTCAGGTGAAGCGGGAGACGACGGTATAGCGCCCCAGGGAGCCATCTCCGGTGACCACCCGACTCCCCGCCCGCAGCCAGGCGTGGGCCGCCATCTCCGTGCCGCCGGCGACCCCCAGGTAGAGGGTGCTCGCCACCCCGCGCCGGCGCAGCATCGCCTTGGCCGCCATCGCCCGGGGCAGGCAGACCGCTTCCCAGGGGACGTGGCGGGCCGCCGCCGCCACCGCCCACGCGACCTGGCGCAACAGCGCCTCGTCCTCCCCCTCCGCGGTGTCGGGCGTCGCCGCCATGTGCCGCCCCAGTCGCGGCGCGATCCAGCGAAACGGCAACCAGCGGACCGCCAGCCGGGAGATCGCCAGCCAGCCGGCCGCCTCCAGCAGCAGCCAGCGCTCCTCCGCGGAGCGGGCGAGGAAGCGCTGTAACCGCCCCTTCCCGTGCGGCCTCTCCACCGATCCGCTCCCCCTCGCGTCGATGCCCGCCATCGTTGGCGAGTCCTCCGCCTGTGCGGCGGATTGCCCGTCTTCCCGGTGAATCATGCTGGATTTGTCGATGGTCACGCCGTCGTTTCCGTGGTCCAAAGCGCCTCGATCCGGGGATTCTATCCCCCTTCGGTCCACTCTTCACCCCGGCCCGCGTCTCGGGGGGATTGAAGGGTCAATGTTCCGCCGCATTCCGCTGCACCGCCTCCAACAGCGTCTTCTTGCGGATCGGTTTGGTCAGGTGGGCGTCGCAGCCGGCCTCCAGGCTCTTGGCGGCGTCGCCGTTGAGGGCGTGGGCGGTGAGGGCGAGGATCGGGGTGCGTGGTGCGTCCTTTTCGCGTTCGAGGCGGCGGATCTCGCGGGTGGCGGTGTAGCCGTCCATCACCGGCATCTGCATGTCCATCAGGATCAGGTCGTAGCGCTGATCGCTGAAGCGGTCCACCGCCTCGGCGCCGTTCTCGACGATGTCCAGCCGGTAGGCGGGATCGTCGAGGAACGAGCGCAGCAGCAGGGCGTTGTCTTCGGCGTCCTCGGCGATGAGGATGCGGATCGGCCGGTCGCGCTTGGCCGGCGGCGCAAGGGGCTCCGCCGCCGGGACGGTCACCGGCTCGTCGGGGAGCACCTCGCAGGTGCAGCGGAAGCGGAAGACGCTGCCGTGGCCGGGGGTGCTCTCGACGCTCAGTTCGCCGTGGAGCAGTTCGGCGAGGCGTTGGGCGATGGTCAGGCCGAGGCCGCTGCCGCCGTAGCGGCGGGTCAGCGAGGTGTCGGCCTGGGTGAAGGGCTGGAAGATCCGTTCGAGGTCCTCGGCGGAGATGCCGATGCCGCTGTCGCGGACGGTGAAGAGCAGATCGCCCGGCTCGGCACCGGGGGAGACCCGGCACTCGACCCCCCCCTCGTGGGTGAACTTGATGGCGTTGCCCACCAGGTTGAGGAGGATCTGGCCGATCCGCCGGCGGTCGCCGCGCAGGCGCTGGGGAAGGTTCGGGTCCACTTCCACCTGGAGGTCGATCGCCTTGGCCTCGGCGCGGGTGCCGAGCAGGGCGACCACCGAGTGGAGGATGGTGCGCAGGTCGAAGGGCTCGGCGCCGGCCTGCAGGCGGCCGCTCTCCAGCACGGAGAGGTCGAGGATGTCGGTGATCAGCTCCATCAGCGCGTTGGCGGCGCGCCGCTGGATCTCCAGATAGCTGCGCTGGTGCTCGTCGAGGGGGGTGTCGGCGATCAGCTCCGCCATGCCGAGGATGGCATTCATCGGCGTGCGGATCTCGTGGCTCATGATCGCCAGGAACTCGCTCTTCGCCCGGTTCGCCGCCTCCGCCCGCTCTTTCGCCAGGCGCATCCGCGCCTCGTTGACCACGGTCAGCTGGGTCTTCACCCGCGCCCTGAGGATCTCCGGGTTGATCGGCTTGGTGATGTAGTCCACCGCGCCGAGACCAAGGCCGTAGGTCTCGTCCTCTTGGTGGTCGCGCACGGTGAGGAACATCACCGGGATCGGGTGGGTGGCGGGGTTGGCCTTGAGCCGGCGGCAGATCTCGTAGCCGTCCATCTCCGGCATCACCACGTCGAGCAGGATCAGGTCCGGCGGCTCGTCGCCGGTGGCCAGCGCGAGGGCCTGCCCGCCCTCCTTGGCCACCGCCAGCCGGTAGTCGCCGTTGAGCAGTTCGACGATGGAGTGGAGGGTGGCGCTGTCGTCGTCCACCACCAGGATCTTGGAGCGGTCAGCCATCGTTGTCTCCGCCGTGGCGGTCTCCGTCGTCGTCGGTTCCATGGTCGTCCAGGTCGATCCCCTTGGCTGCGGCGAAATGGCGCAACGCCGTCAACGCCTCGCTGAAATCATAATCGCGAATCGCCGTCGCCGCAGCCCGCAGGTGGTTCTGCGGGTCGTCGCCGAGCCACTCCCGGTCCAGGGCGGGGAGGTAGTGCTGGGCGTCGGGGTCGCTCGCCCGCAGCCGCCGGGCCAGGGCGCGGAGTAGCAGCGCGGCGTCGTCCGCCTCGGCCCGGCCGTCGCCGGCGGGGATGACGGGTGGTGGCGGGGCGGCGGCGAGCTGGGCGTCGATGGCGCCGAGCTCGGCGTCGAGACGGCGGCTCAGTTCGATCGGATCGCCGCCGCCCCCCTCGGCCAGCCGCTCCAGCTCCTTGGCCAGCCGGTGCAGGCGCAGCAGGCCGAGGGTGCCGGCGGCTCCGGCCAGGGTGTGGGCTTGGCGTGCCGCCTCGGCGAAGGCGCTGCGGCGCAGCCCGGCGGCGATCGCGGCGCCGTCGCCGCCGTGGTCGTGGATGAACTCCCGCAGCAGGGTGTCGAAGAGCGCCTCGTTGCCGGCCAGGCGCCGCAGGCCCCACTGACGGTCGAGTCGCGGCAGCTCGTCGACGGCCTGCGACGGCGGGTCGGGGGTGGGCTGAGGGGTTGGTTGCGGGGCCGGCGCGGATGACGGCGGGTCGCCGAGCCACTGGCGCAGGGTGGCGTAGAGGCGGGGCGGGTCGATCGGCTTGCCCAGGTGGTCGTCCATCCCCGCCGCCAGGCAGCGTTCGCGATCGCCGCTCAGGGCGTGGGCGGTCATGGCGACGATCGGCAGCCGGGTGAAGCGGGGGTCGGCGCGGATCGCCCGGGTCGCCTCGTAGCCGTCCATCTCCGGCATCTGGATGTCCATCAGCACCAGATCGACGGGCTCGCGCCCGAGCGCCTCCACCGCCTGCTGGCCGTTGTTCGCCTCGCTGACCTGGAGGCCGGCGCGGGTAAGCAGTTCGCGGGCCACCTCTCGGTTGGTGGCGTTGTCCTCCACCAGCAGCACGCGGGCATCGCCGAGCCGGGGGATGCGCTCCTCGCCCGCGTTCGGTTCGACGGCGGCGCCGTGGACGCCGAGACGGGCGGTGAAGTGGAAGGTGGAGCCCTCGCCGGGGCGGCTCTCGACGCCGATCTCGCCGCCCATGTGGGTGACCAGCTGGCGGCTGATGCTGAGGCCCAGGCCGGTGCCGCCGAAGCGGCGGGTGGTGGAGCCGTCGGCCTGCTCGAAGGGCTCGAAAAGGTGCGGCAGCCGTGCGGCGGGGATGCCGATCCCCGGGTCGCTCACCGCGCCGCGCAGGATCACCCGATCGCCGTCGTGCCCGGCAAGGGTCAGGCGCACGTGGATCGTTCCCCGCTCGGTGAACTTGATGGCGTTGTTGACCAGATTGGTGAGCACCTGATTGATCCGCAGGGGGTCGCCCACCAGCTGCGCGGGCAACTGCGGGTCCACCTCGACGTGCAGCTCCAGTCCCTTCTCCCGCGCCGCCAGGCCGTGGAGGGTGTTCAGGTTCTCCACCACCTCGCCGAGGGGGAAGTGGATCGACTCCAGCTCCAGCTTGCCCGCCTCGATCTTGGAGAGGTCGAGGATGTCGTTGATCACCCCCAGCAGGGTGTTGGCGGCCACCTGGATGTTGTGCAGGTACTCCCGTGGGCGGGGCGGCAGTTTGGCCTGGCGGGCGAGATAGCACATGCCGATGATGGCGTTCATCGGGGTGCGGATCTCGTGGGACATGTTGGCCACGAAGCGGCTCTTGGAGAGGTTGGCCCGCTCCGCTTCGAGCTGGGCCTGGAGCAGCCGCTCCTCGGCGTGTTTGCGCTCGGTGATGTCGCTGTAGGTGGAGACAAAGCCGCCGCCGGGGATCGGCCCGCCGCGCACTTCCAGGAAGCGGCCGTTGCCGCGCTCACGCTCGAACTGGTGGGGCGCCGAGCGGGCGGCGCGCTCCACCAGCTGCTTCAGGGTGACACGGGGGTCGCTGGCGTCGAACTCCCCGTGTGCCAGGTCGTAGCGCATGAACGCCGCGAACGGGGTCCCTTCGCGAAGCAGCTCCGGCGGGTAGCCGCGCACCGTGTGCAGGCGGTCGTTCCAGGCGATCAGCTTGAGGTCGTGATCGAAGGCGGCGAGCCCCTGGGTGATCGAGTTGAGCACCGTCGAGAGCACCGCCTTCTCGCGCTGGAGCTGCTCCTCCACCGCGGTGCGGTGTGCCACCTCCCGTTGCAGGCGCCGGTTCCAGGCGGAGATCAGGGCCACGCCGAGGAGCGCGAGGATGGCGCCCCCGCCGACCCAGCGGGCGATGGTGTCGAGGTTGAGCCCGTATTCGAAGCGCACGCGTAGCCATTTGCCGCGGATCGTCCGCTGCTCCCCCTCGCCGATGGTGGCCAAACCCTTGTCGAGGATGGACGCCAGGATCGGCCAGTCCTTGCGCACCGCCATCCGCAGATCGAAGGTGTAGGCGGTGGGGGCGGCCACCTTCAGGTTGGTCAGGCCGAGGCGGTTGATGGCGTGGCCCACCGCCGCCAGGTTGCCGACGTAGGCGTCGACCCGGCCCACCGAGACCGCGCGCAGGCCGTCGTCGATGGACGCCACCGGTTGCAGCCGCAGCTCCGGGTGGCGACTCTCCAGCAGCTCCTCGGTGAAGTAGCTGCGCACCACCGCCACCCGCTGCCCGGTCAGCGCGTCGAGGCCGCTGACGAAGGGGGCGTGGTCGGTGGTGACGATGACCATCGGGAAGCGCAGGTAGGGGGCGGTGAAGCGCAGGAACTCGTCGCGTCGCGGCGAATCCACCGCCGCCGGCAGCAGGTCCACCGCGCCGCTGCGCGCCGCCTCCATCACCTGCGCCCAGTCGAGGCCGGGGACCATTTCGAAGGTGATCCCGAGGCGCCGTTCGAGCAGCGCGATGTAGTCGGCGGCGATGCCGCGGTAGCGCCCCTGGTCGTCGACAAATTCGAAGGGCGCCCAGGCGGGGTCGATGCCGAGGCGGATGCGCGGGTGCGTGTGCAGCCACGCCCGCTCCTCGGCGGTCAGGTAGAGCTTGCGGGCAGCACTCGGCAGGGCGGTCTGCAGCGGGATCCAGCGGCGGAAGATCGCCACCTTCTCGCTCTCCGGGATCGCCGCCAGGGCGCGGTCGAGCAGCGCGGCGAGCGGCGCCCAGTCCTTGCGCACGGCGAAGCCCTGGCCGTACTCCCGGGGTCCGTAGGGCGCGGCTACCCGCAGGTTGGCGATGCCGTGCTTCTGCGCCAGGTAGAGGTTGATGCCGAGCACCCCGACGTAGGCGTCGGCCTGCCCGGTGGAGACCGCCAGCAGGCCGTCGAGGGCGGTCGCCACCGGCCGGGGAAAGATCTCGGGGTGGGCCTCGGCCACCTCGCGGGAGGAGGCGTAGTCCTTCACCAGCGCCACCCGCTTGCCGGCCAGCGAGCCCTCGCCGGTGATCGTCGGGTCGTCGGCGCGGGCCATCAGCGCCAGCGGGGTGGGCAGGTAGTCCTTGCTGAAGCGGAAGTGCCGTTCGCGCTCCTCGGTGCGCACGGCAATGGCGATCAGGTCCAGGCGGTGGGCGCGGGTGGCGGCGACGATCTGCGGCCAGGTCATCTTCGGCGCCGCCTCGAAGCGCACGCCGAGCAGCTCGCCGAGGCGGGCGAGGAGGTCGGGGGCGACGCCCAGGAAGTGGCCGTCCTCGTCGAGGAAGCTGTAGGGGGCGTAGTCCGGGTCAAAGCCCACCCGGATCAGCGGATGGGCCTCCAACCAAGAGCGCTCCTCGACGCTTAGCCGGAGCCGGGGCGCAGCGGCGGGCCCTTCGTCGGCGAGGAGCGTTGCAGGGAGCGCCAGCAGCACGGCCAACAGCAGCGCCTGGACGCCGCGCATGGGGAGGCGGAATGGGAGGAGTGAAGACAAGGAAGCCCTCCGCGTCCCTGGGTCAGTCGGCGCGGAACTCCTCCACCTCCTCGCTTGGGGGGGGTAGGTGGCGAGTAGTTCGACCGGCTACTAGCGCCGTGGAGAGCCGTCGCAGGGTCTCGGTGATGTTGTGCCGGTCCGGTTCCGCAAGCAGGACGGCGTTGTGGCGTGCTCCATCAACCAGGATCGGGTGGTGGGTAGTGGCCGCCTCCTCGATCAGCGCCTCGAGACCTCGCGCCTTTTCGCAGGGTGTCGGCGTGGTGGATGCACTCCGGATTCCCCCTCCCCTTCTATTCATGGGTATACACCGCAAAGCACCGCTCGCCACCCAGTGTATTGCTTTTTGGTCACAAGGAAAATCCGTGGCATCGGCGGCGTCGGTCACCGCGTCCGCCAATTTCAGTAACCCTTCGTAAAGGTGGGTAAATGCGTTCGCAATCTCTCCCCTCTTTGACGAGTGGGGAAACCGTCTCGCGATGTCGGGGTCGGCAGAGGAGCGCTCCTCAGCGGGAAGGGAGGGAATCGTTCTTGGGAGAAAGGATCGTTTGACCGCCGGTCGCTGGAAGCGCACCGCCGGTCTGTCCCCGCCGAAGATTAACCCGCCGTTAAGTTTCCGAACCTATCGTCACTTCCACGGAAATTGTTAAAGAAACCTAAGGAGCCGCCATCATGCAGATCCGTCCCTCCCTCTCCCTGATCGGTGCCAGCCTGTTGTCGGCCAGCCTGATCCCCGGTATCGCTGCCGCCGCCTCGGCGAACGGTAGCGCGCTGTTCTCCAACTATTGCCAGAATTGTCACGGTACCCCCAGTTCACCGTGGGGATGGAGCGCGACCACCATCAGCGGCGCCATCAGCCGCAATCGTGGAGGCATGGGGAGCCTGTCGTTCCTCACCAGCAGTCAGCTCTCCGAGATCGCCGCCTACCTGGCCGACCCCAACGGAAGCGTGACCACGACGGTAGCCGACAGTTCCACCGGGACCGCTACCTCCGGCACCTCTTCGTCCAGCACCCCATCCTCCGGTACCTCATCGCCCAGCACCCCGTCATCCGGTAGCACCTCGTCGTTCGCCAGCCAAGTCGATGGGGTATTCGATTGGGCGGAGGCGACCTATCCGTTCCTGTTCTCGGGGTCCACCGGTTCCCAGACCATGGCCGGCTACTACTTCCGCCACTATCCCGAGCATGACGTCTTTCTGGCGATCCGCGGCGACCGCTTCTACTTCTACGACGGCACCCGTCCCCAGGACGGTATGCTCGATCTGGGAACGGTGACCGAGTGGTTCGCTCGTGCCGGCGCTACCCCCACGACGGCGTCCGGGAGTGACGATTACACCGCAACCTCCAGTGGTGCGAACGACGACAACGGTTACTCCTCGTCATCGAGCTATGGCAGTGACGACAACGGCTATTCCACGACGACGGGTGGTGACGACGGCTACTCCTCCGACGGACATCACGGGGGAGACGATGGCGGCTACGAGCGCGAGGGTACCGAACATGAAGGCCACGAGGGCGGTCGCGACGACTGAGCACGCTCGACGAACAACCATCGAATCAAATTGCTTGGAGAATCGACCATGAACACCAACCATCGCTTCGCCCGCCCGGTCACCGCGCTGCTGCTGGCGGGTGCCGCCGGCACCGCCGGGGCGGCGAGCATCGACAGCGGCCGCAGCCTCTATGCGACCAACTGCGTCTCCTGCCACGGCACCGTCGCCGCGCCGCTGGGCTGGAGCGCGACCACCATCCGCGCCGCCATCAACCGCAACCAGGGGGGGATGGCGATCCTCTCCGGGTTGTCGGACAGCCAGTTGAGCGATATCGCCGCCTACGTCGCCAATCCCACCGGTAGCGACGCCACCACCACCACCACCACCACCACCACCACCACCACCAGTACCACCACGACCACAGGCACTACAAGCACCGGCACGACAACGACCACCGGTACCACCACAACCGTCAACGACTCCGACCGCCTGTTCGACTGGGCAGAGAGCCAGTACCCCACCCTGCTCACGCCTGCGGCCGTGTCCCAGACGGTTGGTGACTACTACCTGCGCCACTACACCGCGACCAACGTCTATGTCGCCACCAGTGGCGGACGTCTCTACTACTACGACGCCAACAACCCGTCGGGCGGCGTCGTCGACCTGGGCAGCCTCGCCGACTGGCTCGGCCAGGCCGGCCTGTAATCGTGGAGGAATACGGGATGAACAGGATCTGGATGGCCGCGTTGCTATCGCTCGGCTGCGCCGCGGCGCAGGCGGTGACCCCCGGCGAGCCGGCCCCCGAGCTGGTGCTGCCGAGCACCTCCGACGCCGTGGTGCATATCGACGACTACCACGGCGAGGTGATCTACCTCGACTTCTGGGCCTCCTGGTGTGCCCCCTGCCGCAAATCCTTCCCCTGGATGAACGAGATCCAGAAGCGTTACGGCGACCAGGGGCTGCGCGTGGTGGCGGTCAACCTGGACAACGAGGCGGCCGCCCGCGAGGCGTTCCTCAACCGCTATCCCGCCGAGTTCACCGTGCTCATCGACGGCGCGGGCGAGACCGCCCAGCGCTTCGCGGTGCAGGGGATGCCGAGCGCCTACCTGATCGACCGCCGCGGCGTGGTGCGCGAGATCCACCGCGGCTTCCGCGACGACCACGAGGCGAAGCTGGAGGCGACCATCGCCGAACTGCTGGCGGAGGGACGCTCATGAGACCGCGTCTGCTGTTCGCGTTGCTCGCCGCCGGCCTCCTGCTCGGCGGCTGCAGCGAGGTGAAGCCGTGGGAGAAGGGGTACATCGCGCGCCCCGAAATGGCCTTCGACCCCGATCCCCTGGAGGCGGGCTTCAAGCGCCACATCTACGACTCGAAAGAGGCGGCCTCCGGCGGCTACGGCGTCGGCGGCGGCGGCTGCGGCTGCAACTGAGGAGAGAAGCACCATGTCCAAGAGTCTCTCCGCCCTGATGGCCGCCGCCGCGGCCCTCCACGTGGTCACCCCGGCCGGCGCCGGCGAGGCCACCGATCACACCGAGATGGCGTTCAAGTATCTCGACTACATCGACTACCAGAAGGACCAGGACCGCATCCACGTGCGCGCCCCGATGGCGTGGCTGCGCGCCCCCCTGGACGAGCGCACCGAGGTCACCGGCACCCTGGTGATGGACAGCGTCAGCGGCGCCTCGCCGTGGTACCTGAGCACCCTGAGCGGCGCCTCGGGCAAGGGCATCAGCGAGTGGCGCCGTGCCCTCGACTTGAAGGTGACCCGCTACTTCGACCGTCTCACCGTCGGTTTCAGCGCCGGTGTCTCCTCCGAGAACGACTACCTCTCCCAGTCCCTCGGGTTGGACCTGCGCTACGACAGCGACGACCGCAACACCACCTACGCCGTCGGCATCGGCCACGCCGGCGACCGCATCGGCTCCACCAACAACGCGTGGCTCTCCGAGACGCGCAGTACCCGCGACCTCTTCGCCGGCGTCACCCGGGTGATCGACCCGCTCTCCATCGTCCAGAGCAACCTAAGCTACAGCGACGGCAGCGGCTATTACGACGATCCCTACAAGCCCCTGGACCATCGCCCGGACAACCGCCGCAAGCTCGCCTGGCTGACCCGCTACCGCCGCTTCATCCCCGACTGGGATGCCGCGTTGAGCGCCGACTACCGCTACTATCGCGACAGTTGGGGGGTGCGTGCCCACTCCATCGAGCTGGCCCTCCAGCAGCCGCTGAAGGATGGCTGGAGCCTGCGCCCGTCGGTGCGCTACCACACCCAGGACGCCGCCGACTTCTTCCAGGCGAGCTTCCCGCCGGCCACCTTCGGCTCGATCTACTCCGCCGATCAGCGCCTCGCCAGCTTCGGCGCGGTGACCCTCGGACTGAAGGTGAGCAAGGAGGTGAACGACCAGCTGACCCTCGACTTCGGCGTCGAGCGCTACCGCCAGCGGGCCAGCCTCCACTGGGGGAGCGACGGCAGTCCCAACCTGGAGCCGTTCGACGCGCGCATCCTCTTCGCCGGTTTGAACTACCGCTTCTAGGAGGCAAACGCTAGCA
>NZ_BAAHXB010000032.1:0-49682 GCF_054657215.1 Endothiovibrio diazotrophicus | reverse complement strand
CCCTCGGGTTTCCCGTTCCCCCAATTCTTGATAAAACGCCTGCTGGGCGACGAAACATCAGATTGCACCCACGACTCCAGCCGCGCGCGATATCGGCTCGGAACATTTGGTAGGGCGCGGCCATCGCTTTGGGTGCGCTGCGCAGAGAACAAAACGGAAGTGTTTATCAACGTGGGCCTATACCTCGGCCTACGGAAAACTTCTGTACTCACCCGCCTCGACAAGGAAACGGCCTCGACCTCCGATTGGTCGATCTCAACGGACACGAAAGCCGTATTCGCCCCGACCAGCCCCATCCAATTCACGAAGACGCTGATGAATCACGAAAAACTGCTGGTTCAACTGACGCCGTACCATGACAACCCGGCTACTTTCGAGTTCGATATCGGCGGGCTACCCAAGGCAATCGCACCGCTCAGACGCGCCTGCCACTGGTAACCCCGCCAAGCCCTCCCCCGCCGCCGACACGTTTGTCGTTTCCCTATCCTCGGACGGAAGGAATCTGCGGCAGGGGCACACCGCACCGGATAGCGGTGCGCCCCTAGATATCCGAACGGCCGGTCCGCGATGACGAATCGGCCGTGAGGAGCGCCACCTACTCCAGCAGATCGCCCGGGGTCGGCGGCAGGTGGGGCATGGTCTGATCGGGGAACGGACCGGTCAGCCCCCCCTCGAGGAAGGCGACGATGTCGTTCACCTGGCCGTCGTCCAGCTCCTTGTTCAGCTGAGTCTTGGCCATCACCCGCACCGCCTCCGGCAGGCTCTTCACCGAACCGTTGTGGAAGTAGGGCGCGGTATAGGGCAGGTTGCGCAGGGTCGGCACCCGCCACATGTGCTTGTCCGCCTCGTTGTTGGTGCTGGCGTAGCGGCCCAGGTCCTTGGTCAGACCGTACTTCGCCTCGTAGACGCTGCCCGGGAAGGTGGGGAACTTCATCAGGAAGGGCTGGCCCGCCTCGAGGGTGGGACCGTCGAAGTTGGCACCGGAGTGGCAGGAGGTGCAGCCGGCTGCGGCGAAGCCGTCCATCCCGCGCACCTGCTGGGCGGTGAGCGCCGTCTTGTCGCCGCGCACGTAGCGATCGTAGGGGCTGTCGGGGGTGATCTGGGTGCGCTCGTAGGCGGCGATCGCCTTGGCCATGTTGTCGGCGGTGATGTTCTCGCCGGGACCGAAGGCGGCGTCGAAGTAGGGCTGGTAGCCGCTAATCCGCTTCAGCCGCGAGACCGCCGAGTCGAGGTCGCTCATGCCCATCTCGATCGGGTTGGTCACCGGGCCCTTGGCCTGCTCCTCCAGGGAGGCGGCGCGGCCGTCCCAGAACTGGCTGGAGTGGAAGGCGGCGTTCCACACCGTCGGCGCGTTGCGCCCGCCGAGCTGACCGTGGACGCCCACCGAGGTCGGGCGGTGGTCGTCGCCCCCCTCCATCACGTTGTGGCAGGAGAAGCAGGAGACGGTACCGGTGGAGGAGACGCGGGGATCGAAGTAGAGCATCTTTCCCAGGGTTACCTTCTCGGCGGTGGTGGGGTTGTCGGCGGGGGCCGGCGCCTGCTGCGGCAGCGCCTGCCATTGGGTGGCGGCGGTGGCCACGCCGGCGGCGAGGGTGAGGCCGACGGCGAGCGCGATGGGGGTCATGGATAGCTTCACGATCCGTTCTCCTGATTGGTGAGTCCTTCTTCCGAAACCACGCGCCCGGCCGGGCGGAGCCGCGGCGAAGGCGCGCACAAAGGGATACCGGCGCACGCAGGTGGTGCGCGGTCGCGGGAGAGGCTAACGGGTTGAGACTGAATCTAAACTGAAAGGAAGATGAAAAAACGGTTACAGCCTCCTCACCGGTAGGGCTCTGCGTCCCGTTGCGGCGGGCGCGGAAACCAACACGGTCGCCCTCCCGGAACCGGGTATCCTCGAACGACACTGCCCAAGCCGTCGAAGACGGACGCCCAGCCACGCGGAGGCAGCCGGGCTTTCGACGGCCCACCATCCAAACCCACCTATTACAGAAAGCCGAAAGAGCATGAGCACCACCCTCGACGAATGAGGCGGAGTCGGATGATGGACATTCGACAGCGGGAAAACGAAGATGGGCCGAACCCCGGAACGGAATACAACCGCGGCCCGTAGAGAAGCGCGACGGGCCGGTATAAAAAGGAGCCCCCCGTGATCGACCCCATCACCGCCGGCGCCATCGCCCTGCTCGGCAGCAAGGCCCTCGACGTCCTCTCCTCCGCCGTGGAGGAGCACGCCAAGGACTTGGTGAAGAAGCTCTTCGAGCGGGGCGAGCAGATCCCCTTCGACCGCTCCGAGCAGGAGGCGCTGGAGGAGGCCTACCGCAACGCCCTCACCCATGCCGGGGGGCGGATGATCGACGCCCTCGGCGACTTCCTGCGGATGACCGCGCCCCGCGACCGCCTGCCCGCCTACGGCGACTCCGCCAAACGCCTCCTCGCCAACCCGCGACTCGCCGAACACCTGCTGGAGACCCTGCGCGAGCTGGGCGACGACTGCCTGCCGGATCCCGCGCTGCTGGAGCGTGAGTGGCAGGCCGTCGACGGCGAACCCCTCCCGCTCGCGGGCGCTTGGCCGGTGATCGCCGCCGCCTTCCGCAAGGGGGCCGAGGAGCACGCCTTCCTCACTCCGCAACTGCGCGAGGTACTCAACGCCCGCAACCTCCAGCAGCTGCACCGGCTGACCGAACAGCTGCGCGGGGTGGGCGTCACCGTCCGCCACGAGCAGTACGTGCGGGTGATGCGCAACACCTTCGCCCCGGTGCAGCTGGCCAACCTCGCCCCCGCCTACGCCGAGGACCCCGGCCTCCTGGTGGTCAGCGACATCTTCGAACCGCAGCACGTGCGCGAGAACCCGCCGCCGGTGGAGATCACCAAGGACGAACTCGAGAAGCTGGTCCGCGAGGGCCGGCTGGAGAAGGGCGAGGAGTCGGAGCTGATCGCCCTGCTGGAGGAGGGGGAGGAATCGGAGGCGCTCCAGCGGCTGCGCTTCCAGCACAGCCGCTACACCGAGCAGCCGGTGCGCCCGGTACTGGAGGTGCTCCGCCCCACCGGCCGCAGAGACGACCGCAACCGCCTCTGCGTACTCACCGGCGAACCGGGCTCGGGCAAATCGACCCTGCTGCGCTACCTGCTCCTCGGTATTCTGGAGCCGCCCCGCGACCCGCAAGAGCCCGACCGCCCGCTCCCCTGGACCGAGGGCTTCACCGCCGCGGGCCGCGAACACTTCCCCTTCCTCATCGAGCTGCGCGACTACCACTTCACCTGTGAGAGCGAGGCGGAGGTCAACTCGCTGATGGACTACGCCCGCTACCTGGGCGAGGCGCTGGGCTACGGCATCGACGACCGCTGGCTCGACCGCCGGCTGCGCGAGGGCCCCGCCCTGGTGCTGTTCGACGGCCTCGACGAGATCTTCGACCCGGCGCGCCGCGACCACGTGATGCGTCAGATCGTCGGCTTCGCCGAGAACTACCCGCAGGCGCGGATCGTCGTCACCTCCCGCCCCCACGGCTACCGCGAGGGTATCCTCCGCCCCGCCGGCTTCGCCCACTACCGGCTGCAGGACCTCGACCGCCAACAGAAGGAGCGCTTCACCCGCGCCTGGTTCGGCCGCATCTTCCCTACCGCGCCCCGCGACGCCGAACAGCGCGTCGAACGGGTCCTCGGCAGCGTCGACCGCTCCCCTTCGGTGCGCTGGCTCGCCGGCAACCCGCTACTGCTCACCATCATGTGCCTGATCGCCCGCGAGCGGGAGCTGCCCCGCGAACGGGTCCGTTTCTATGAGCAGTGCATCGACGTGCTCGCCTACCAGTGGGAGATCAACAACCACCTGGAAGACGAGGCGCTCGGCTTTCTCGACGTGGAGGACAAGAAGGCGCTGCTGCGCAGCATCGCCTTCGAGATGCAGGCCAGCGCCGCCGGGCTGCGCGGCAATTTCATCGCGGAACAGGAGTTATTGGCGCTCACCCGCTGCTGGTTCGAGGAGAACTACCCCGACTACCGCGGTTCCAAGGCCCAACGGGCCGCCCAACAGATGATCCAGGGATTGTGGCACCGCAACTACCTGCTTTGCCCCCGCGGTCCACGACTCTACGGTTTTCTCCACCGCACCTTCATGGAGTACCTCACCGCTACCGAGTACGTGCGGCGGTTTCAGCAGACCGAGGGGTTCGGTATCGACGAGCTGGAGACGCTGTTTCGGCAACACGGCAACGAGCCGGAATGGAGCGAGGTGCTGCGGCTGATCTGCGGCGAGGTGGGAGAGGCGTATGCGGAACGTCTGATTCTCACTTTGGCAAATCTAAAGGAACTGCCTAAAGACATTTCTTTTGGAGACAATTACCCCTTCCATTTGGTGATCGCAATCCGCTGCATGGGCGAATTGAGAGGGCTTGCAAGAATGGGATCATTGGGGTCGAAGATGCTGGAAACGTGCGTCGAATTTGTGAGTGGTGTTCAAAGCCCATTCATGCAAGACGCTTTCATGGAAAGAGAGTTCCTTCCATCGGTCATCGAAATCGGGGCACTGTGGCCAAATCGTGAACAGCTAATAACCCACAAGCTGGACTTCTCAAAATTCAACAGATTTGGACACCAATTCTATCCTGAATTTGACGCCGCACTCCTCAACGACAGGGAACGGACTACATCATTTGCAACTGGACAATATGACCACCATGTTGGGTCCACTTGGACAATCCGCTGGAGCGCGATGCGCGCGCTAGTCTATTGGTGGGCCGACGATGAAACCCGGCGACTACTGATCCAACGTTCTGTTGAGGACGAAGACGAGAGCACCCGATTTAGGGCTTTGGAACTGTTGGCCACTCGCGATGAATGGGCCACCGAGGAGACCCGCCAACTACTGACCAAATGTGCAATTAATGGTGATAGAGAGAACATTCGCGTGCAAGCATTAACTCTGTTGACCACTCGCGAAGATTGGGCCAATCACGAAGTGACACGCGCAGAAATTCGATCTCTTTTTGCTGACGTTGGGAATAAACGGGGGGGTTCACCGAGTACGCGAGGATGGGCCGCTTGTAGATGGTACAGTCTCGCCCACGATTCTGACTCACTCGCCTTCGCCAAACGACTGGTATTCTCGCAAAAAATAGATGGGCTTGCGCCATATCTCGATCCGTATAAGCGACTCCCAAAAAGGCATCTTGGCAAAGTGGCGCGCAAAGCTATGTTAGGCGAGAGGCAACTTGTCGAAATGATCGACCAGATGAACGAGGAACTGGGATGGGATATCCGGAAGGGCCGATCCGGTTCGCAATGAATGAACTCCGGGTACGCCCAGCGTGAACCCGCTTCTTCTACGCGCACTGATGGCCTACGCCACGACGGGACTCGTCATCAGCACCGCCGCCCACCTGCTCGCCCTCGCCGGCCAACCGCCGGGCGGCACCGCCCTCTTCGCCGCTCTGCATGTCGGCATCTTCCCGCTGTGGATTCCAGTCGTGCTGATCGCACAGCGGATGACCAAGGGCGTGCTCCGCCGGGAACACTGGAGGATCCTCACCGCCGACTGCCCCGCCTGGCTGAGATACCTGACCTTCGCCCTGCTCGTCTACGCCGTGATCAATTTCCTGCGGTTCATCACCTCGCCGCATGCGGGAGGCCACGGCGCGGATCTCCCCTCCCCCGCCGAGTGGCGCGGCTTTTCCGGCCATTGGATGATGTTCTATACGGCCGGGCTGATGGTCGTGGTCAGTGCCTACCGGCGGGGTTCGTCGAAGCGGCGGCGCCACTGTCTGCGCGGGCACGGGGCCATCGACGACGCGGAGGTGTGTCCCACCTGCGGGGCGCGGTTGGTGGAAGTTGGGATTCGGTAGGCGTGTCTGTCGGGCTTCGCTCCTGCTTTTGCACATGGATGTGCTTATTTGGCGAGAGGGCAGGTCGAGCACCGAGACGGCGCTGCCGGAAGGGGGATCGGGCAACGGCGCATAATGAGAGAATCAAGGAAATCCCAGATGTCCCATCCCATGCGTCCACGATACCAGCGCCACACCGAGATCCTTCGCCTGCGCAAGCGGCTGATGCTGCGAGACGTCCCGCGGCTGAAGATGTCGCTCATCGTGGGCCTCACCGGCGCGATGGGCTTTCTCGCCTCCTTCGTGATGCTCCGCTGCTGCGTGTTGTCGATGGCCGTCCGCTATCCCGCCGCCATCGCGGTCGCCTACGTCCTGTTCCTGATCCTGCTGTGGCTCTGGTTGAGGAGTTCCGCCGAGGACTACACGGGCTTCTCGGACGCGCCGACCGGGCCCCTCCCCTGCCGCGGCAGCTCGGCCCACTGCGCCGAGGCGCCGTCCGCGACATTCGACGACGGCGGCGCGGCCGCGGAGGCACCGGGCGCGATCGCCGCGGCGGGGGAGTTCGCCATTCCGCTCGCCGTCCTGATGATCGTGGGAGCGCTGCTCTTCTCGTCGCTGTGGATCGTCTATACGGCGCCGACGCTGTTCGCCGAACTGCTGGTCGACGGGGCACTCTCGGCGAGCCTGTATCGCCGGCTGCGCGGTCTCGAAACACGGCACTGGTTGACCACCGCAGTGATGCGCACCTTCTGGCCGTTTGCCGTGACGGCGCTGGTCTCCAGCCTCGGCGGGATGGTCCTGCAGCACTACGCCCCCGCGGCCCACTCGCTCGGGGAGGCGCTGCGCAGCCTTCACTGAGGTAGGTTGGGTTGAGACTCCGGGCGGTTGGGTCAACCTGGGTACGGTGCCCTCCCCAGGCGTCCGTCGGGCTTCGCTTCCGCTCAACCCGACCTACGACGAGCCTTCGTTCGACACGGCGGGCGCGGCGCGCCGGGAACGGGGCATCATGCGCAACGCGGCGTCGGTCCCTTGCGAACGGTTCTCGTATTCGGGTGGGGTGGCAATACATGACGCCCGCTGCCTTCGTTCGCGTCGCCGCGGTAGCGGCGACCTACGGTTGCACGGTGGAGGTGAGAGTGCGATGAATCTTCTTTTCGTATGCAGTGAAAACCGGCTGCGCAGCCCCACGGCGGAGGCGGTGTTTTCGGCCTATGCGGGGGTCGATGCGATCGGCGCGGGCACCAATGCCGACGCGGAGACGCCGCTGTCGGGGGATCTGATCGAGTGGGCCGATGTGGTCTTCGTCATGGAGCGGGAGCACCGCACCAAGGTCAGCAGGAAGTACGCGCCGCTGCTGAAGTCGAAGCGGCTGGTCTGTCTGGATATTGCGGATCGCTACGACTACATGCAGCCGGAGCTGGTGAGGCTGTTGAAGGCGAGGGTGTCGCGGCATGTGCGTCTATAACGAGGGCACGACGGCCCTCCCCCGCGGAATTTTCTCCATCCTTGCGGTCCCCGCCATGGTTCGACGGGGTGTAGGGCGGATTAGCGATCGCGTAATCCGCCGGATCGGAGCGGATTCCGGCGAAGGCGCCCTCGCTCCCGGCGGATTACGCTATCGCTAATCCGCCCTACGGATCGGGGCGATAGTGCGGTGAAGAGGGGTGGCGGCGATCCCTCGCCAGCGGTACGCCACGCTCGACGAGGTCGTCGAGGCGTGGCGCCCGCGGCCCCCATCGGCGTCGCCGCGGCAGGGGCGAGCTACTGCTGGACGGCGAAGTCGGTCAGCTCGAACACCACGCCCACATCGGCTCGATACTGGAGGCTGGCCCGCAACGGCAGTGTGGCGAGCGGCGTGACGTAGTGCACCAGCGGTAGCTCCAGGGCCATCTGCGAGCTCAAGGTGGCGGTGGCGCAATCCACCCGGGGCGCATTGATGGTGCTGTAACCCACCACCCGGAAGCCCGGCGCGCCGTCGTCCAACGGCTCGTAGCGGAAACTGGCGGCCAACCACAGGCTATCCGCGCCACTGCGGTATTCGATCGCCGGGACCTCCAGTTGCAGTTCGGTGGAGAGGGTCGCCACGCAGGGGGCCGCCACCTCGCCGCCGCTGTCGGGAACCTGGGTACCATCGTCGGGGACCTGGGTGCCGCCGTCGACCACCGTCCCGTCACCGCCGATGTCGAGCCACAGGGTGCTCGAGGACTCGCCGCTGCCGTTGGCCGCCCACAGGGTGAGCGGGAAGCGCCCCGCGACCCGCGGCGTCCCGCTGATCGACACCCCGTCGAAGCTCAACCCCTCGGGCAGGCCGGTGGCGTCCAGCCAGGTGGCCGTGCCCACCACCGTCGGCGTCAGGCTGAAGGGGCTCCCCTCCGTGGCCGCGGCCTGCGTCGCCCCGCCGAAGGTGGGTATGGTGCCGAGCCCGCCGTCGGGCGCCGCCACCCGGTAGCTGCCGCTCCACGCCCCGTAGCGGCTGCTGGTCACGCCGTTGGCGGTGGAGGCGGTGTAGGCGTCCTGGCCGGGGAGCACCACCACCTTCACGGTGGCGGTCTGGCCGGAAGCGAGCACCCCGGCATGCACCGCCGCGGTGGAGAGATCGGAGTCGTCGGTATAGACCTCGCTCCCCCAGATCCCGCCGCTGCCGGTCCCCTCCAGGTTGAAATAGTAGGCGCCGCCGTCGAGGCCGCGATAGGCGGTCAGGCTGCCGGGATCGCCGTAGGGGTTGTCGGGACCGCCCGGGTGGCCCTGCGGCGCCACCGTGCCGGAGAGATCCCCCACCGCGTAGCTGCCGTCCCAGTAGCCGTAGTTGGCGCTGGCCACCCCGTTGACCTCGCTCCCGAGGTAGCGGTCGGCGGCCGGGCCGATCACCACTCGGACCACCCCGCTCTCGCCATTGGCGAGCACGCCGGCGTGGACCGCGGCGGCGGCCAGCGACGAGTCGTCGGTGTAGCGGTTGGTCCCCCACACCGTGCCGGCGTCGGCCTGTCCGCTCACCTGGAACCGGTAGACGCCGCCCGGCATGCCGCGGAAACGGACCAGCGTGCCGGGATCGGCCAACGTCGGGTTGTCGCCGCCGTCGTCGGCCTCGACACGGAAGCTGCCGCTCCACGTCCCGTAGCTCGCCGAGGTGACCCCGTTGGCCGAGCTTCCGGCGTAGCTCGCCTGCCCCGCCAGCACGGTCACCTTCACCACCCCGGTCTCGTCCACCGCGAGCACCCCGGCGTGCACCGCCGCCGCCGCCACCGAGGAGTCGTCGGTATAGATCCCGCTGCCCCACACCCCGCCGTCGCTGGAACCGGTCAGCTGGAAGTAGTAGCTGACGCCGTCCTGACCGCGATATTCGGTGAGGTTGGCCAGCGCGGCGGGAAGGGGGCTGACGCTGCGCGCGGCGGCGGGGCCCGCAGCCGCGAGCGCCAGCAGCGCCAGACACCAGGCCGCCAACGGCGGCAAGGCCATCGGCCGACGCCGACGGGACGGGAAAAGCGAACGCATGAGCTCAACCATGACGGATACCTCCAACCGGGATCGGGAGCGAAGACATTACCACAGTGTGGAAAACCACCTCCCGGCCCGTCCGCCCGCCGGTCGGGATCAGCCGACGATCACGCCGACCCGCTTGGCGTTGGTGCAGCGCTCCAGCAGGTCCGCCGGGGTGACGAAGTAGGCCTCCTCCAGTTTGAGGAAACCGAGGGCATCGGCCGAGCCGCCCCGCTCGACGGCCTTGGCGAGGCCGCCGAAGTCGGCCGGCACGCCGCTGACCAGCGCATGGTAGGCCTCGGCGAACTGGTAGACCGCGCCCACCAGTTCATCCTCCAGCGCCTCGCCGGCCGCCCGCACCCCCGCTTCCCCGCGCCCGGCCTCCTCCCCGCGCAACGCCTCGACCAGCGCCTCGGCCAGCTCGTCCCACGAGCGGACGGGCGCCTCGCCGAGCTCGCTCACCGCCGGGCCGGCGAGGTAGGCGCGACGCTCCGCCGAGTCGACCGCGCGGGTCCGCGCGATCACCTGGTCGAGCAGACTCCACGCCCCCTCCTCGCCGAGCAGCGAGACGCCGACCAGGTTGCCGTTGTCGATCTTCAGCCGATAGCCGGCGCCGGCATCCTGGTAGCACTGGTAGACGAACTGCGAGCAGACCATCGGCAGCTTGCCGGGGTGGAGCCCCTGATTGATGTAGGTGATGATCTCGGCGGCGAGCTTCTTGAAGATCTCGATCATCACCCGGCGCAGCGCGCCGCCGGGGGTGAACTTCTTGTAGATCAGGAGCAATCCCAACAGCACCAGGTTGCCCCAGGCGTAGGGGGTCTCGTCATTGAGGTAGCCCCGGGCGGCGTCGAGCACCGGGGCGAGTTCCCGTTCGGGCCCGTCGTAGCGGTTGACGTAGATGGTGCGCCCACGGAACGCCGGCGCCGCCTCGGCGACCCGCACCGTCGGCGGCACCTGGTCGATGATCTCGCGGTACTGCCGGTAGGACATCCCGGCATGGCTTACCTTCGACTCGGTGAGGTACATGATCGC
Organism: Endothiovibrio diazotrophicus; assembly: GCF_054657215.1. Classification (NCBI taxonomy): domain Bacteria; kingdom Pseudomonadati; phylum Pseudomonadota; class Gammaproteobacteria; order Chromatiales; family Thioalkalispiraceae; genus Endothiovibrio; species Endothiovibrio diazotrophicus. The sequence continues at coordinate 39,357 of NZ_BAAHXB010000032.1, read as the reverse complement.
CTCGGAGATCCAGTCGCCCTCCACGCCCGAGAAGAGCAGGATGTCGGCGGGTCGCAGGTCCGAAATTTCGATGGTGTGGTCACTCATGGCGGTTCACTCCTTGTGCTGAAGACGGAACGGGAAAGGGCTCCCGCAGGGAGGATCGCAGAACGCGGCGACGCGGCCAATAGGACCAACGTCCCATACCGCCCCTACTCCCGGACCACCATAATCGCGGCAACCCATCGGGAATTCCAACCAGGAGGAGTTGAGATGAGCATCCTGCACAGCGTCCCACTCGGCCAGACCGCGAGCCTGCTTCACGGCTACCGCCCCGGCTGGAATCCCGCCGCCGGTGAGTTGAAGCTGCTGGTGCCCGCGCGGCAGCGGGCCCTCGCTGCGCAGCCCCTGCCGGAGCTGAGCGCCCGCGGCGACTGGGGCTATCCCGAGGTGTCGCTGCACGACACCCCGGAGAGCCTGCTCTCGGCGCTCTTCGACTACACCGTGGAGGCCCCTGGCGAGGACGCCCCGCAGCTCCCCGCCGGTGCGCTGACGCTGTTCTCGGGCGACGGCCCCCGCTCCCGCGAGACCCTGCAGGCGCGCCTCGGCGTCCCGCTCAACGACCAGCGCCGCTACGCCCTGGTCAAGCTGACCCGCGAGGATGGCGAGGCGCGCTACGACACCGCCAAGGCGGAGGTCGACGAGGCCTTCACCCGCGAACTGGAGCAGCTCGGCAGCGCCCTGGAGCAGGAGCCCGCGCTGACCGCGGAGCGCGCCGCGCACTACCTGCGGCTGTTCGAGGAGTGGGGCACCCACTACGTCTCGGCGGTGCGCCTCGGCGACCGGATCGTGCAGGTGTTCGCCTATGCGCCCGAGCCGTTCGAGCGGGTCCGCGCCGCCCACGCCGGGCGGCCGCTGCCGCTGCGCGACCTCGACGCGCTCGACTTCGTCTATTTCACCTCCCCCGCCGGCCAGGCGGTCGACGGCTTCGTCGCCGAATACGGCAACCTGCTCTGCCTGAGCCACTCCAGGACCTTCGTCGAGCAGCTCGCCGGCGGCGAGTGGCGCGAGGAGGAGCGGGCCCACGGCGACTCGATCTTCGCGCCCTTCCTCTACGACCGGCTCCACCGGCTCGACCGGCTCAACCGCGAGTACCGCGACCAGGCCCCGATCGGCGTCCGCCTGGCGCCGATGAACAGCGCCGGCGACCGCCGCGGGCGCCGCTGGGAGCGGGTCTTCAAGAGCGCCATGGCAGCGGTCTTCGGCGGCCGCGTGACGCTGCGCTTTCCGCCCTCCCGCGATACGCGGGCCTTCCGCCCGCTGCTGGGCGACGACCACGGCGGCCTGCTCTCGACCCTGCCCACCCCCACCATCAACCTCTATCGCGGCCACCTCGACCTCGCCGAGCTGCGCCTCGCCCACCGCGAGACGGTGGAGGAGTTCACCGCCTACGGCTACGTGATCGCGGCCGACTCGGCCACCCCGGTGGCGCTCCCCGGCAGCCGGCGGGTACGGCTGGTCGGGCACATCCTCGACCTGCGCACGCCGGGCAACGCCGGCGGCGAGCCGACCGTGCTGGAGCTGGCCGGGATCGGCCCCGACGCGCTGGAGATCCACTGCGGGCGCTTCCTCGGCGTGGCGCGGCTGCAGCGCGCCGACGGCGAGGCGTGGGAGGTGATCTGCGATGGCCTGCGCTACCGACGGGGCAGCGACGGCATGCCGCGGGTAACGGGCAACGTGTTCGCCCCGCCGTCGGCCGAGGCACTCGACGAGGTCTGCACCAGCATCGAGTTCTCCATGGCCTTCGCCGAGGCGGTGCTCGGCTTCCAGCGCAGCCCGTCCGCCGACGAGGCGGTCCCGCCCCTCCAGCAGGTGGTGCGCGACTACCTCCGCTGGCTGCCCCGCGGCGGCATCACCGAGGCCCCGCTGGAGCGCTGCCGGCGGCGCGTGGAGCTGACCCGGCTGCGCCTGCGCGCCAGCGACCTCGGCGGCTACCGGACCGACGCCGACCACGGCGCGTTCGTGCCGCTGCTCCACTCCAGCCGCTACGAACGTCCGGTACAGGACCTGCTCGCGCTGACCGAACGGGTCGCCGAGGAGATCCGCGACTGCACCCGCCAGATCGACCGCCGCTGCCGCGAGGAGCGCGATCAGGCCCGCGCCGAGACGCTCAACCGCAACATCATCGACAGCGGCAGACTCCTCGCCCGGCTGATCCAGGCGACGGCGAAGCACCGCGGCGATCTGGCCGCACACTACGATGCCGTGCTCCACGCCCAGGAGGGGGAGGCGACGCGGCAGAAGACGCAGATCGGTTTTCTCGAGGAGCGCCTCCACGCCCAGCAGCAGGCGGTCGACGCCGCCGCCATGCGCTATCGGGAGGCACTCCAGGTCGAACTGGAGGAGCAGGCGTTCCAGGCCTCGATCGGGGTGGTCTTCGACGTGGCGGCGAACCTTTTCACCCTGGCCAAGGCGGTGGTGGTCCCCGGCGCCCAGGCCGGCGCCTTCGTCGCGGCGGTCAACCTGGCCCAGTCGGCCCGGGACATCCAGAACATCCAGGACGTCTTCAAGTCCACCACCCGCCTCTACGACGCCGCCGCCCGCCAGGCGGGCGACGAGATGGGGCGGATGCTGGAGACCCAGCGCTCGCTCGACCGCCTCGGCGGCGGCTCCTTCGGCGACACCGGCAAGCTGCTGTGGAACGAGACGGTGATCAACTTCCGCGCGGTGATGGCCCAGTCCAAGTCCACCGACGCCGTGGTCGCCGCCGCCGCCGCCGAGCTGGCCACCGCCTTCGAGCTGCTGGTGCTGCGCGGCAAGGCGGTGGTCGGCGCCAAGGCGAAGCTGCACCAGCTGCTGCGTGAGATCCACACCGCCGAGGGGATGAAGGGGGTCAACGAGGCGCACGCCAAGCGGCTCCAACGGCTGATCGAGCGCCTCGACGGCCCCGCCGCGATCCGCCCGCTGGAGGAGAAGGGGGAGATCGACCTGGTCGGTCTCACCGGCCTGCTCGACTTCCAGCGGCGGCAGATGCTGGCGATGCTCGCCAAGACCTTCCTGCTGCAGGATCAGGCGCTGCAGTACGAGACCCTGCAACCGCCCACCCTGATCCGCAACTACGCCATCCTCGGCTTCCTCGACGCCCGCCGCGCCCAGGGTCAGGCGCGCATCGCCGCCGAGTCGGCCCTCGCCGCCCGCCCGGCCAACGAACTGGAAACCGTGGTGGTGAAACGACGGGTGAGCAGCGACGCGCTGCTCCACGGCGCCTGCCACGCCCTGCGCATCCCCTCCGACGACCCGCAGTTCGCCCCCTACGTGACCCTGCGCGTGGTCGACCTGGTGGTGCGGGTGGCGGGGATCGAGCGCACCGACGGCGGCCACTACAACGTGCGAGCCACCTTCCAGAGCGCCCCGTTCTACGACCGCGACCTGACGCGCCGGCGGATGACCTTCCACACCCCGTCGCGCACCATGAGCTTCATCCACCCGCTCGACGACGCCGGGAGCGCGGCCAGCGGCCCGACGCCGCCGGCCAGCAGCGACGAGCGGCCGAGCGAGATCACCCCCTTCGGCGAGTGGCTGATCGAGCTGCCCGAGGTCCCCACCAACCGGGGTCTCCGGCTACCGCCGCTGGTGGAGGTCGCGCTGGAGCTGACGGTGAGCAACCGCATCGTCGAGGAGGAGGAGGGACACGGCAACCCCGCGCAGTCGCCACAAGCCGCTCCCGCCGTGGGCGCGACGCCGCCCCCGGCAGCGGCGCCGGCCGCCGCCGCGCCGCCACCCGCCCCCGCCCCGGTGGCGGCCGACACGTCCTCGCCAGCGGTCACCACCGCCCGTCCGGCGGAGCGGGAGCACGTCGACCTGCTGGTCAAGAAGATGTTCGACCACAAGTCCAAGACCGTCACCCGCGACTGGGACATCGTCATCAGCATGAGCCTGGACGAGGCGCGCAAGACGCTGAACCGGCAGTACGAGAAACTGAAGCGCGACGCCGGCTACCGCCACGAGATCGCCAACGAGGCGCGCTACCCGCTCGGCGACGGCCAGCAGGCGGTGGTCCGTCTCGAATTCACCTACGGCTACCCGCGGCTCGACTTCAGCCCGGACGCCCCCGACCACCTGCTGCTGCAGATGGAGATCGGCAAGGGCACCCTGACCCGCCGGATCGTCGACGCACACGACGCGACGGTGGGCGAACCGGTGACCACCACCCTCGCCCAACGGACCCTGAGCGCCTTCCTCGATCTGAAACAGGTGAAGGGCACGGTGACCGCCGGCGGCGCCTCCGGCGAGGTGCTGGACGTGGTCCTCGACCTCGGCCGCGGCGCCTTCGTCATCGACGGGATCGCGGTCGACGGCGAGACGGGACACCAGGTGAGCCGGGCGATCCAGCAGCACTTCGCCGCCCACCGGGTGAGCTACCTCCTCCACCGCATCGACCTGAAAAAAGTCGCGGTCGACACCGTCCTCCGCCCCACCGCCTTCCGCTTCCGCGCGACCCGCACCCCGCGGGGGGTGGAGCTGCTCCAGCTGTTCGTCATGACCGGCCACCGCCCGCTCCCGGTGGAGACCGCCATCGACCTCGACGAGCCGCTGCCGGACGGCGCGGACTGCTCGGTGATCATCGCCCGCGAGCGCTTCTTCATGGAGGTGGCCAACGAGGCGTTGCGGGGGAGCGGATGGCAGCTCTCGCGCTACAACGCACAGAGCACCGGCTACGACCTCAGCGGAGAGATCACCGTCGACGCCCCGAAGTGGAGCCGCGACGAGGACGGCGGCCTGGTCTTCGCCCACGTCGACCGCTACCACTACAGCGTGAACGGCGGCGCGCTGCGCCACCACTTCCGCTCGATCCACGTCGAGTACTGGGAGAAGCGGCCCGGCCTGCTGGTCCTCTCCAGGGGCGATCAACTGCGCGTGGACGTCGAGGTCTTCCACCAGCGCTTCAGCAAGTTCTGGGACGCCTGGGAGGAGAAGGGGCGCTACAAGTTCGGCTACGAGGGTTTCCTGCGCTTCTTCATCGGGGTCAAGGTCACCATCGAAAGCCGGCCGAACGCCCCCGGTCAGTGGCTGAAGATCACCGCCATCCATCCCGAGGACCCGTCGATCGCCCCGCTCAACCTGCGGCGGCCGTGGATCGAGGACCGCGGGATCATCGGCGACCGCTGGAACATCCCGGGACACTGCGGGCAGCACATGCTGGAGGCGGCGCAGAACGACACGCCACGCCGGATCGAGGAGAAGCTTCTCCAGCCCCTCAAGGCGTTGCCGCTGTTCGCCGTGCGCAACCTGATCTTCCCCGACGAAGGGGCGATCGAGATGCAGGCGGAGGCCCACGTCCCCGGCGACCTGCTGATCCTCGGCAATTTCCGCGGCTGAGCGCCCGCGGGGAGACGCCGCGGTGGTCGCCACCAACCCACCGCGGCGCCTTTGCCCAGCGCCGCCGCCGCCCCTATCATCGCCCCGATGGATGCCTCCACTCCCCGCGAGACACGGATCCTCGCCGACACCGTCGACCACCTCTACCGGCGCCACGGCTCGGTCAGCCTGCTGCTGCTGCTCTCCGTGGCGGTCTTCGCGTTGGAGGCGGCCCACTACTTCCCGTCCGCCGCGGTGCTCGCCTGGAGCGGCGGCATGCTGCTCACCCTGTGGGCCCGCGAACGGCTGCTGGCGCGCTACCTGCGCCGCCCGCCGCCCGCCGCGGAGGCGCCGCGCTGGGGGCGGCGCTTCACCCTCGCGGCACTGGCCATCGGCCTCGCCTGGGGGGTCGCCGGCACCCTCTTCTGCGCCCCCCAGCACCCCACCTACACCGCCTTCCTGGTGGTCTTCATCACCGGCCACGCGCTGAGCGGCATCCCGGTGCTCGCCTGGCGGGTCGAGACCTACTACGCCTACACCCTGCCGACCATCGCCCCGGTGCTGCTGCAACTGCTGTTCAGCGAGCGCTTCGATTGGCAGCTGATCGGCGCCCTCGGCCTGCCGATGACCGCGCTCGCCCTCTACCTCGCCCACCGCATCCACGCCTCGTTCGCCGAGAACATCGCCCTGCGCTACGAAAACCTCGAGCTGCTGGAGCACCTGAAGGTGGAGAAGGAACGCGCCGAGCGGGCCTACCGCGCCAACAGCCGCTTCCTCGCCGCCGCCTCCCACGACCTGCGCCAACCGCTGCACGCGCTGACCCTCTACCTCGACCCGCTGGCCGACGAGCTGGCCGCCGGCCCCGACAACGGCACCCACCACGCGGCGTTGGCGGAGAAGGCGCGCGCCTCCGCCCAGGGGCTCACCGAGCTGCTCAACACCATCCTCGACCTCTCCCGTCTCGATGCCGGGACGGTCCATCCGCAGAACACGGCGGTGGCGCTCGCCCCCCTGTTCGAACAGCTGCACAGCGAGCTGGCCAGCCAGTTCGCCGCCAAGGGGCTGCGCCTGCGGCTGCGGCCGATCGACGGCTGGGTGGAGAGCGACCCGGTGCTCGCCTGCCGGGTGCTGCGCAACCTGCTGGTCAACGCGCTGCGCTTCACCGAGCGCGGCGGCGTGCTGCTCGCCGCCCGGCGGCGTGGCGACCGGATCGACCTGGAGGTGTGGGACAGCGGCATCGGCATCCCGTCGGCGGCGCGGGAGTCGATCTTCGACGAGTACGTGCAGCTCAATAACCCCGAACGGGACCGCGACAAGGGCCTCGGGCTGGGGCTGGCGATCGTGCGCCGGCTGACGCGGGTACTCGGGGTGGAGCTGAGCGTCGCCTCGCGGGTCGGCCGCGGCTCACGCTTCCGCCTGCGCTTCCCCGCCGCCCGACGCCCCGCGGCGCCAGCGGCGGAGGGCGGGACGGCGGACGGCGCGACTCCGACGGCGGGCGGGGTAGCCGGGCTGCGGGTATTGGTGATCGACGACAGCCGCGAATCCCTCGACGCCATCGCCACCCTGCTGGAGCGGTGGGGCTGCCGGGTGCTCGCCGCCGCCGACCTGGAGCAGGCCGAGCGGCAATTGGAGGGGGCCGCCGCACCCGAGGCGATCGTCGCCGACTACCGCCTGGCGCGGGGGCGCGACGGCATCGAGGTGGTGGAGGCGCTGCGCGCGCGCTACCGGCGCGCGATCCCCGCGCTGATCGTCACCGGCGACACCAGCGGCGCGGAGTGGGAACGGATCCACGCCAGCGGCATCCCCGCCCTGCACAAGCCGCTGCCGCCGGCCCGCCTGCGCGCCTTCCTCGGGCGGGTGAGAACGGGCCGCCAGCCACCGGGTAGGTCGGGTTGAGCGGCAGCGAAGCCCGACGGACGCTCGGAACACACGCCCCCGCGACCGCCGAACCGCTCGTCAGACCGACAGGCGCAACTCCAGGGTGCGCGCCACCGCCTCCGCCCGGTTGCGCACCCCCAGCGCGCCGAACACCGCGCTGAGGTGGGCCTTCACCGTCTTCTCCGCCATCCCCAGCCGGGCGGCGATCCGCTTGTTGGGCAGCCCCTCCAGCAGCAGTGCCAACACCTCCCGCTGGCGCGGCGTCAGCCGCTCCCCCACCTCCGGCGGGAGCGCCGCGGCGTCCGCCCCCTCCCCCTCCGACGCCGCGTCGTAGGGAGACCACACCTCACCGGCAAGGATGCGCGACAACGCCCGGCCCATCGCCTTGCGCGAGAGCTGCTTGGGCAGAAAACCGGAGGCGCCGGCGGCCAGCGCGCGATCCACCACCGCCCGCTCGTCGAACGCCGAGATCACCACCATCGGCAGCGACGGGTCGCGCTCGGCGAGCCGCTCCATCAGCGCCAGCCCGGAGCCGTCGGCGAGGCGCAGGTCGACCAGGACCAGGTCGACCCCGCCGGCGCCGACCACCGCCTCGGCGGCCCGGCCACCATCGGCGCCAACCACCTCGGCACCGGGGATCAGGTCGACGATCAAGGTGGCCAGGCCGTCGCGGAACAGCTCGTGATCATCCACTACCACTATTTTCATGCTCTGCTTCCTTGTGCGCGCGCCGGTCGCGGGAGTCGCCATCATACGTCGGCGGGCCATGGACCGCGCCACCCGCTTCGGCGATCATGCGCGGCTACCGTCCATGACGACCCGGAGATCACCAGCGTGAGCGACCCCCTTTTCGAACCCCGCCCGATCCACGACCACTTCCTGGCGATCGCCCGCCTCCCCCACGCCTCCGGTGGCGAGGACCCGGTCCGCCGCTACGTGGTGGACGAGGCGCGCCGGCTGGGCGTCGAGGAGATCCACTACGAGGCGGCGGCGAGCGCGCCGGGACGACGCAACATCGTGCTGCGCCGCCGCGGCCGCGGCCCCTTCGCCGAGGCGCCGTGGGTTACCCTGCAGGCCCACCTCGACATGGTGACCATCCCGCGTGACGACATCTTTCCGCTGCAGCTCCACCGCCTCGACCGGCCCGGCGCGTGGGTCGGTGCCCGCCACGCCGGGCAGCCCACCTCGCTGGGTGCCGACAACGGGATCGGCGTCGCCACCGCGCTGGCCGCACTGGCCGACCCGGCACTCGCCGACTACCCGCTCGAATGTCTGTTCACCGTGCAGGAGGAGACCAACCTGGCCGGTGCCCGGGAGCTCCCCGCCGACCTGCTGCACGGCCGGCGCTTCATCAACCTCGACTCCGAGGTGCTGGAGGAGATCACCTACGGCAGCGCCGGCGGCGCCCCCGCCGAGTACCGGCTGCCACTACGCCGCGCCGCCGTCGGTGCGGGGTGGGTACGGCGGGATATCGCCATCGAGCAGCTGCGCGGCGGCCACTCGGGGATCGACATCAACAAGGGACGGGCCAATGCGGTCAAGCTCCTGGCCCGGGCCCTGGCGCGCCTCGACCGGCGGCTGACGGCCACCGAGGGGGGCAGCTACGACCTGCGGCTGGTGGCCATCGGCCAGCCGCCGGAGCACAACAAGGACAACGCCATCCCGGTGGCCGCCCACGCCACGGTCTACGTGCGCGAGGCGCAGGCCGAGGCCTTCGCCGACGACCTGCTCAGGCTGCTCGCCGCACTCAGGGAGACCCTGCAACCGGTGGAGGCGGCGATGACCTTCCAGGTCGAAGGGAACCTCGAAGCCCCTCCCTACCCGCCGCTCACCGAGGAGGACGGCGATGCCGTGCTCGGCCTGCTGGGGGCGATCCCCCACGGCGTCCTGCGGATGATCCCGGCGCTGCCCGACACGGTGGAGACCTCCACCAATCTGGCGGTCACCCGCACCGCGGAGGCGCAACTCACCGTGCGCTGCTCCAACCGCTCCTCCAACCGGGAGAACCTCGACGGACTGCTCGCCGAGCACGAGCTGATCGCCCGCCGTTTCGGCGCCGAGGCATTGATCGATCGCACCGCCGCCTATCCCGCCTGGCAGCCGGTGGAGGGGTCACCACTGCTCGCCGTGGCCCGCGCGGTCTACCGGCGGCACTACGGCGAGCGCCACGCCGCGCGGGTGATCCACGCCGGGCTGGAGTGCGGCTACGTGGTGGAGAAGTACGGCGCGGAGATGGAGTGCATCTCCATCGGACCGACCATCGTCGAGCCCCACACCATCCGGGAGCGCCTCGACGCCGCCAGCGTCGCCCCCTTCTACGCGGCGCTGTGCGAGATCCTGCGCGGGCTCTTCGTCAATCCCGAGGCGTGACGGTGAATACGGGGTTTGACGGATAAAATTGCGGTTTTCACCCAGGGCCCGCGATGGCCCATGGGCCGGCGACCCGTCCGATGAAATCATCGCCGTCCGCTCCACGCTGGAGCGGACGACCGCGGGTCAGAACTCCACCGCCAGTTGGACGGTCACCGTATCCGCATCCTCGCCGCTGCCGGCCGCGCCGGTGACCGCGTCGCCGTCGCCGGGGTCGTAGTCCTCGTCGTGGGCCCACTCGAAGGAGAGCGTGGTGTCCTCGCGCATCGCCACCGACAACCCCAGCGAGGTGCGCCGCTTCGGCAGGCCGAGGGCGATCGCCTCGTCGGTCTCCTGATAGCCCACCGCGAAGGTGCTCTCCCGGCCGGCCAGGGCGAAGGTGTAACCGGCCTCCAGGTTCCACGCGCTGGGCTCGGCGCCGCCGCCGTTGAACTGCATCTCGGTGCGGTCGAACGCGTCCGCGGCGGTGACATACTCGCCGATGAAGCTGAACGGACCGCTGGCCAGCGTGGCGTGGACGCCATAGCCCGCCACGTTGTCGCGGATCGTCCCGCCGAGGCCCACATTATCGTCCAGGTAGTCGCTGACCGTGTCGGAGTCGGCCAGATTGGAGGTGTAGCTGAAGCCGAGATCACCGCTCAACTGCTCCCCCTCCCAGGCATAACCGAGGTTGAGGCCGAGGTCGTTGATCCGGTCCTCGCCGTCGTCCTGGTCGCCGTTGAACAGCCAGGCGCTACCGTAGGCCCCGTTGCGCGCGAAGCCGAGCTGGGCCACCGTCTCGTAGGTCTCGCCCAGCTCCAGGGTGAACGGGTCGGAGACCATGTGGCTGTCGAAGTGGCCGAAGGGGACCGCCATGTGGCCCGCGGTGAAGTAGATCGGGCTCACCTGCGGATTGCCGAAGGTGATGGTGGCGGCGTCCACCCCCAGCGGGGTGTCGTCCTCTTCGTAGAGCAGGGTGAGGTTGGCGCGGGTCCAGTCGTTGACCGTGGCATCGATGGTCAGCTCCACGGTGGCCACCGCGATGTCGCTGGCGTCACTACCGCCGAAGCCGTCGTTGTCGGTGTGGCTCGCCTCCACCTCCACCGTGCCGCCCATCTCCACCCCCTGCCACCAGGGGCCCGGGCCGGCGGAGGAGGAAGTCCCCTCCAATTCGGCGATGCGCTGCTCGCGCGCCAGGATCTCCCGCTCCTGGGACGCCACCCGCTCCTCCAGATACTCCATCCGCTGCTCCATCCGCTGCAGACGATCGCTCACCGCGCCGCCCGCCGGGGCCCCATCCGCCAGCGCGACTCCCTGCCCGCCCAAGGCCGCCACCACGGCGACCGCCACGCTCTTCTTGATCATGCTCAATTACCCTCTGTCGATTGGGAAATGGAAAAGAGGGCTGGCTGGCGGCGGCTGGCTTACCCGATGGTCTGCTGCTGTCTACTTGGTCAGAATCAGTTTCCCCTGGCGAGTCATCAGCAGGCGGTACTCCTCGCCCCGGTGTTCGATCACCACCCGTGAGGCCCCGGCGAACAGCTGTTCGCTGCTCACCCGCCGGGGCCCGGGAAACACCGCCTCCCGTTCCGGTCGATTGCGCTTTTCCTGCATCACTCCGCCCACTGCGTCTGGAAACCGACAGCTATGATAACGATTCTCATTTGCGAGTCAATGGGGTTGTAAAAAATAATCAAATTGACAATCATTATCATTACGGGCTAGGCTTGATCCCATACGAATTCCCCGGCCGCGCCGGGGCCCAGCACACACGTTGCGAGGTGTTCCATGTACGTCTGTCTGTGCAAAGGGGTGACCGACCGGCGGATTCGCGAGGCGGTTCGCGGCGGCGCCCGATCGATGCATCAACTGAAGGACCAACTGGGGGTCTGTTCACAATGCGGGCGCTGCGCGTGCAGCGCCAAGCGGGTGCTGAAGGAGGCGAAGGCCGAAATGCGGAACGCGGACGACGCCGCGCTGGCGGCATAAGGCGATGGACGACGCCACCCGCTCCGCACCACTGCCCCGCCCCCTCGACGAGATCAGCGGCGATGCCGCCCAGGAGGTCCACTCGGTCTACGGCAACCGCGCGATGCTGCGGCGCATCCTGCGGCTCGGCCTGCTGGAGGGGTGCCGGCTGTCGGTGACCGCCCGCCACCCCAGCGACCTCTGCTGCCGCACCGCCGGAGGCACCCGGCTGCGTCTGCCGCGTGCCGTCGCCCACTGCATCTGGGTGGTGCCCGGGCCGCCCGACCCGGCCACCTGATCCGTCACCCGATCCCGCGGCGGACGATGGCAAACCGAAAAGCACTCCGTCGTCCGCCTAGTCCGTCAATCTGAAAAATCGGGATGTCGTCCTCGTAGTATGGGCAAAGGAGCGGTAGCGACGTGCCCATCGAACGAAGGCAGTGAATTTTGCTGCGGCAGCGCCGTTTTTATGGGCACGTTACGCTTTGCCCATCCTACGGTTATTGGCGGATTTCATCCCAAGTGATCAGGTTGACAGAGCACCAACCAAAACCAACCAAAACCAACCAGAACCGGAGGCCCGCTATGCAAGGGGACAGCAAGACCATCGAGTACCTCAACCGGGTACTGACCAACGAACTCACCGCCATCAACCAGTACTTCCTCCATGCACGCATGTACCAGAACTGGGGCCTGGAGCGGCTCAACAAGAAGACCTACCACGAGTCGATCGAGGAGATGAAGCACGCCGACCGGCTGATCGAGCGCATCCTCTTCCTCGAAGGGCTGCCCAACCTCCAGGACCTCGGCAAGCTGCTGATCGGTGAGACGCCGAAGGAGATGCTGGAGCTGGACCTGCGGCTGGAGATGGAGGCGGTGCCGCTACTGCGCGAGGCGATCGCCTACTGCGAATCGATCAAGGAGTTCGTCAGCCGCGAGCTGTTCGAGTCGATCCTCGAGAACGAGGAGGAGCACATCGACTGGCTGGAGACCCAGCTGGGACTGATCGACAAGGTGGGCATCGAGAACTATCTGCAGAGCGCGATGGAAGGGGAGGAGTGATCATGCAGGGCAATATCCAGGTCATCGACCGCCTCAACGACCTCCTGCGCGGCGAACTGACCGCCATCGACCAGTACTTCGCCCACTCGCGGATGTACCAGGACTGGGGGCTCAACGCGCTGTACCAGCGGATCGACCATGAGATGGCGGACGAGAAGGGCCACGCCGACGCGCTGATCCAGCGCATCCTGTTCCTCGAAGGGACCCCCGACCTCGCCCGACGCGACCCGCTGCACATCGGCGCCGACGTCCCCGCGATGCTGCACAACGACCTCGCCCTGGAGATCGCCGTGGTGGCCCACCTGAAGGAGGTGATCGCCTACTGCGAATCGGTGGCCGATTACGTCACCCGCGATCTGCTGGTGCAGATGCTGGAGGACACCGAGGAGGACCACGCCTACTGGTTGGAGAAGCAGCTCGGGCTGATCGACAAGGTTGGATTGGCCAACTATCTCCAGTCACAGATGGGCTGACCTCCCACCCCCTCGACAGGTCGTGCCGCCCCATCGGCACAGTGCCTTCGTTCGGCACGGCGGCCACAGGCCGCCCTATAGGGCGCGCCGCGCGCGCCGTGGCGAACGAAGGCGCCATCCCCCCGATACTTCCCTCTAACCCGTCAACGAAGCGCCCTCGCTCGACTAACAAGGTGCTTTCCTTCGACTACCTTTCCAAAAAGAAACTTGATAAATTCAGAACAACGCACAAACAATCAAAAATCTCAAAAAAAGCATCCAAAGACTAAAAAATCATATAGTTCCAATAACTCAGAGAATCAGCCATGAAAAAAACACTAATTGCATTAGCCATCACACTCTTAATTCAAACCACGGCTTCCGCGCGAACATTATCATTTGATCAGTTTATAGCGGACGATTCCACACTGACATGCTGGTTCAAAAAATCAGATTCAGGACACGTCGAGTTTGAAATGCGCTTTGGGCACGGTGTATCCATAGTTGCCACGTCATTCATATCCAGCAGAACATACACCATCTGGGAAGATACGGTACCACTCGCAAAAAAGGTCGCTGAATACATTCGGGAACACGACCACATCAACCCCATTGAGATGTTGACGGGAATAGGGCTCCCGAACGTCAGAGAACGCCATAACTAATATTCGTTTTCGCCAGGAACTCGTCCACTGCCCGGTTCGGCGATAGCAAACGGCCGAGACGATTCCGCGCCGTGCGAACGATAACCGCCGTCAATTAGTCCGGGGAACCGGCACCACGCCCCCGCCCTCCCCCGCGCCTCCACCATCCAGCGTCGCCAGCCCGTCCAACGCCCGGGCAAAGGAGGAGATGCCGGAGCCGTCGAGCATCAGGCAGGGCTTGCCGGTCCGCTTGCAGAACCCCTTCACCCGGTAGTAGGCGTCGTGACTGACGCAGTCGGCGGGGCAGATCACCACGTCGGCGCTGGCCAGCAGCCCCTGGAGACGGCCGGCGCTCTCCTCCAAGCCGCCGTCGTGGTGGAGAAACCGGCCGTTCTGCCCCTCCACCAGGGCGCGGTAGTGGGGGGTCAGCCGCGCGCGTCCACCGACGCAGAGGACCCGGCGGCCGGCCAACCCTCCCCGACAGACCGCCTCTGCCGGACAGCCGTCGGGGCAGTCCGACGTGTCGTCGAACAGCCGGTCGAGCTGGCGCTCCAGGGCGGCCATCCCGGCACCCCGCTCCATGAGCTCGTGTTCCAGCTCTCCCGTGCGGTCGCGCAGGCGCATCAGCTCCTCCTCCCGACAACCCAACGCCACTTCCAGGCGGGCGGCGCGGTCCGCCTCGGCGGCGCGGCGTCGCTCCGCCTCCTGCCGGGCGCGCTCCAGCTCGATCCATTCGCGGCCACCGAGCAGCGCATCGACCCGCCGCTCGGCCACCAGGGTCCGCTCGCGCAGGGCGTTCAACTCCACCCGGGAGCGGGAGGCCCCGCGCAGCCCCTGCTCCGCCTCTGCGACACGCCGGCGCAGCGCCTCGACCTGCAGACGCGCCTCCTCCAGGCCCTGTTCGGCGCGAGCGAGACGACGCAGGTCCGCGCGATTGGCGGCACCCACCTGATGGGAGAGCATGTGGATCTCGCCATAGACCCGCCACAGCAGCGCCTCACCGGCGGCACCATGGCTCATCACCGCCCATAGCGGGCCGGCAAACGTCCCCTGCTCCCACGCCTCCGCCCACAGCGCCTCCAGGGCCGCCTCGTCGCGGGCGCGGGCGAAGCGGCGCAGGGAGGCGGCGTATTTGCGCTCCAGCAGTTTGTGCAGACGGTGGGAGATCGCGCCGCGCGCGCGGGCGCCACGGACGAACAGGCCGTGGAGCTCGTAGTCGGTGAGGGCGGGGGCATCGCGCACCCCCACCCTCGGCGCCAGCTTGCGCAGTTCGCTGGCGCCCAGGCAGGTACCGATGAGGGTGCAGTGGAAGGCCGGCGGCAGCTCCCACAGTTTGCGCCGCCGGCCGTTGGCGGGGGCCGGCAGGGATGCCGTCGCCACCGCCCCCTCCTCCCCCTTGTCGCCGAGCAGCGTCGCCGCCAGGGTCAGGGTGCGCTCCGCATCGGGCGGGCCGTTGGCGAAGCCAAGATTCGCCAGCTCCGCGCCGCCCACCTCGCCGAGCAGCCGGCCGCCGGGGTGATCGTAGAGCCGCAGGCCCGCCTGCGGCCCCTCCGGCTGGAACTCAACCAGCCACTGCATGACGCTTCTTCCCGTTGCGGCAAGGGCAATTGGCGCAACCGTTGCTGCAACCGCCCGTACGTTCGGTCGGCTCGGCAGATTCGGAAGGTTGGGCCGGACGAGGAACGGTGAACGAGATCGGCTTCTCTTTCGGGGTATCACAGGCCATGACAGGACTCCTGGTTGGGGTGGTTGAGAAAGGGCGCTTACCGCATGGCGTAGATGATAATGATTCTCATTTATTATGACAATAGAAAAATGGTGGAGAGGGTTTGCAGGGTCGTTCCCACCGCGAAAGGCGTGCATCACATCCGCCGCGGTGACCATCTCCACCAGCCGCGCCTGCGCGGGTCGAGCAGCCCCTCCTCGCGGGCCAAGTAGAGCGGTTCGTAGCCGAGCCAGGTATTCGCCCCCACCCGCAACGGCTCGCCCGAATCGGCTTGGCACCCGGCCGACAGCAGCGCCGAGGCGCCGCCGACGAATGAATGCCCGCCGAACGGTGGCACCGGAGGAGAATCATTCAACCAAGTGGTTCATGTTAGACTCGCGCGCCGACACTCCATGAGACATCAGGACGCCAAGATGGCAGCGGTGCGAACGAGCCATACCCACCCCCTGGAGATCGCCGAGGTCCGCGCCAGCCCGTCGCACGGACGGATCGGGATCACCTTCTGCCCCGGCAAGCACGACCATTTCGCCCACACCGGAGCCTGGGAACGCGACCTCGGAACCGATCTGGACGCCATCGCCGCGTGGGGTGCCAAACTGGTGCTCACCCTGGTGGAACCCGTCGAGCTCACCGCCCTCAAAGTGCCGCAGCTGGGACAGGAAGTTCAGAACCGCGGCATCGCCTGGCGCCACCTGCCCATCCCCGACTACTCCGCGCCGAGCGACGAGTTCGAGGCGCAGTGGGTCACCCGCGGCCAGGAAATCCGCGACATGCTGCGCAACGGGGAGGACGTGGTCGTCCACTGCAAAGGCGGGCTGGGCCGTGCGGGCATGATCGCGGCGCGACTGCTGGCGGAGCTCGGCATGGAACCCAACGAGGCGATCCGCGCCGTGCGCCGGGCACGCAAGGGCGCCATCGAGACCCCTTCCCAGTTGGCGCTGGTGCGCCGAACCACGCCTGCCCCCTGACGCGGAGCACAGTGATGGGCGTCGGCACGCCGATGATCGATACCGCCACCATGACGCGGGTGGGTGGACAGCTCGGCACCAACCCCGCCGGCATCTTCGAGGACGACAGCGGACGGCGCTACTACGTCAAGACGCTGGAGTCGGTCGCCCACGCCCGCAACGAGGCCATCGCGGCCAAGCTCTACCAACTGGCGGGAGCGCCCACCCTGCCCTATGTCGCGACAACGGCGCCGGAGCAGATCGCGACCGAATGGATCGACCTCGACAAGCGCTGCGTCGCGCGCCTCAGCGAAGAGGAGCGCCGACAGGCCCAACGGTGGTTCGGCGTACACGCCTGGACCGCCAACTGGGACGCCGCCGGCTTCGACGGCGACAACCAGGGGGTCGCCCACGGAAGGGTGATGACCCTCGATGTGGGCGGGGCGCTGGCGTTTCGCGCCCACGGGGACCCCAAAGGCAAGGCGTTCGGCAGCCACGTGGACGAACTCGACAAACTGCGCGGCGACGACGCAAATCCCCACGCCCTCCGGCTCTTCGCCGACATGAGTTCCGCGGAGATCGAGCAGGCCATCCTGGTGGTGGTACGGATTCCCGACCAGCGGATTCGCCAGGCGATCATCGATTGCGGAGGCAGTCACAAACTGGCGGAGAAGATGATCGCCCGCAAAGCGGATATGGCTGGGCGGTTGATGGAACGCGGATTTGCCGTGATACCGCGGAAGCGAAGCGCTCCCACATAACAAAAAAAACGTATCGACTACTGCGACACGACCCCGTTTTTACATCCTCATAACCAACCCGGCGATGCTCCCCGTAAAGGTTTCGCTGAGTGGTGTCACATTACCCATGTGTTAGGGTGATTCCCATGTTGTCCAGCGGGCGGAGCGATGGTTTCATGCGAGGCGCATAACAACCAACAATCCCCACAACACGGATGCAGCCCCATGAATATCGACTTCGACAATTTCAACGCCGAGACCTTCCTGCAGGAGGTCATCCACATGGCCACCAAGCAGATCCCCGGCGGTGGCGACAAGGTGGTCAACTACGTCATCGACAGCATCTTTTTCCCCAAGAGCGACGTCGACAAGACCGAGGCGCTGTGGAAGAAACTGGAGAAGAAGGTCGCCGCCATGGTCTCCACCCAGGTGGAGGACGAGGTGCAACGGGTTGTGGGGGAGATGGCCGCCGGCAACCTGCTCAACCGGCTGCGCAACTTCGGCAACCTGTTTCGCCAGCTGGCCTACATCAGCAACCTGCCGGAGCGGAAGCTGCACCTGCTGCTGCTGACCAATGAGGCCAACAGCTTGGTGGCGGACATCAACACCATCCCGGGTCTCTACCTGCTGCCGGCCGCCAAGCTGCTGCAGGTGATCTCCGCCGCCCACATCGCCGCCATCATGCAGTTGAAGGACCTCGAACCGGACGCCTACAAGCACCAGTCGTCACTCAACAACATGGCGATCCTCTACTCCGACACCGCCGGCGGCATGTTCCAGCGCTCGATGGCCTTCCGCCGTTCGATGATCGCCGAGGGCAAGGGCGTGCTCCACGAGCGCGACGTCGGCGTCGACACCCGGGTGCTGGAGATCGAGAAGAAAGAGGTGGTGTTCACCGCCTACGACAAGTACGCCGGCAACCACTACCACGCCGGCGAGGGATCGGTGGCGGTCATGACGCGCACGCCGCCCATCCCCAAGGGCGGTGGATTGATCGAATACGGCGCGGCGAAAGAGGAGGCCTACCGGCTGCTCCGCGAGTACGACCAGAAAGTCCAGCAGGAGTGGACCGAGACCTGGAACCGGGCACTGCTCAAGGTGACCCAATCGTTCATGCAGCTGGTCGACTGGCCGGGGGTGGAGCGCGAGAAGAAGGGCGAACTGCCGCGCCTGCCCGACCAGCGGGTGTTCCCGGTCGTCCCCAGCCGTAGCGCGCACCACAGCGCCGAGGCGCTGGAGCGCATCGACCTGTTCCTGGAACAGCAGATGGACCAGTTCACGGTGAGCGGCCCGCGCTACGCCCAGACCTACCGGCCACCCGCCGCCGGTTTCGGCGGCGACCACCACCTGGTCTACTACCGCGCCGACACCTACGACACCGCCATGGCCTGCATCTACTTCCTGGTGCGCGGCGACGTCGCGCGGGCCCGCGACCTCGGCGATGGCATCGTCCAGGCGCTCAACCACGACCCCAAGGGGGGCGGCCGGATCGTCGCCACCACCATGGCCAACCGGCTGCTCGACCCCGCGCAAAACTTCGCCACCTCGATCTACGTCCCCGACGGCGGGCGGCGCGACGTCGGCAACCTGTCGTGGGCGGGCATCGCGCTGACCCGCCTCTACCACCGGACCCGCACCCACCGCTACCTCAACGCCGCCGAGACCATCGGCCAGTGGATCCTCGACCACTGCACCAAGGAGGACCCCTGGCGCGGCTTCACCGGCGGCGAGGACCACTGGGGCGGGAAGTACCACTGGCGTTCGGTGGAGCACAACGTCGACTGCGTTGCGTTCTTCGACAACCTCCACCAGCTCACCGGTAAGGCGGTGTGGGAGACCGCCCGCGAGAGCGCCCGCACCCTGGTCAAGGCGTGCCTGGTGGACGAGCGCTACTACATCACCGGTACCGGCGAGCAGCAGGACCTCAACGCCGGCGTGGCACCCACCGACTGCCAGAGCTGGGTGAGCCTGGCGCGGATCGACCCGGCCACCGAGGCGCGCAGCCTGCACTACATGATCGACGCGATGCAGGCGGAGAGCGGCGGATTCGTCGGCACCAAGTTCGCCCGCGACGGGGCGGAGATCCAGAACGAGGCGACCGCCGGCGCGGCGATGGCGCTATGGTTCGCCCGTGGAGTCGACGCCGCATTCGAGACCACCGCCCAAGCGTACATCGACAGCCTGACCCGGCAGATCACCGAGGCGCCCAACAGCATCGGCTACGGCGTGGTCGCCACCCCGGCCGAGGCGGCGGACACCGGTCCTGGCCTGGGGTGGAAATACTTCAACTATCTGCACGTCGCCTCGTCGGCATGGACCGGACTGGCGATCCTAGGGCAGGAGAATCATGCGGCCAATCCTTATGCGTCGTTGGAAAGCGTATGAGCGGGCCACGCAGGAAACGATGACCGTACGCGCAGATAGGTCGATCCAACCTATCCGGCACACTGCTTCTTGAACGCCGCATAGGCTTTTAGGGAAGCGCTGATCCGATCGATTCAGACAATTCTGTGTCGAATAGAATCAATAGGTCTATGAGTGCATCCCAGATGACGCATATTGAGCCAGCGCTTCCCGAAACAGAAAATCACCCCTCTCCAAGCGTGTTTTTTTCTTGGCAAAAGGAAAGACCTGACCCTCCTCCCATGGCCCTCCTCCCATCAGCCGGCACAACATCCTGGATCGAATAGTCTGGAAGCCAGCATTACGCAACAGGGAAAACCCGACCTCATAGTTCAGCAGGGAAGCGCTGATCAACAGATTTTGGAGTATATTCCAAATGACGTCTATCGAATCAGCGCTTCTCTGACCAAGGACTTCCTACTATCTAAACACGCATTTTTCATTAAGACCAAGCAATAGGCCCGACTCCGACCCCTGCTTCGGACCCCAGCATCTATCGGTCATGAGCAACCGGGGTAAGTGGTATTCGAGTTGCCTTGGCAACCAAGAATGCATTTATCGTGTTCTTTGTTGCACTCATCAAAACAAGCATCGCCTTCGTCCCCCTCCGCCACGCAAGGAATGCTGCAATCATGCAATTCGCTGTTGCAAGTCTTATAACACTCTTGCACTTCGTACCCTGGCTGACAGAGATCCCCTCGATTCGTGAAGTTCCAATACCCCAACTTCCCATCTTTTTCACACGAATCTGGAGTTCGGCCATCGAATCCGGGAGTGGTTTTACAATCATGCTGCCGGTTGGCGCTTGTCGAGCCCGAAAGTCGAGCGGATGCAGTCCCTGCCCCCCCGGCACCGGTGCACTCGCACGTAATCTGATATGGCGTATCCCAATGCACATCATCAGCGAACCCGTTAGGCACGAAAGCAACCGCAAGCAAAAACATAACAATCCTTAGGTTCATTTCTTTCTCCTTGAGAATATATTATCAAATCATTCAACCCCATTACGCGCACCGGATTATCGTTAAACAACACCGGAATCGTCAATATTTTTTAGAAAACTGAAAGGTAGACAATGAATGAAACCTTAACAGCCAGCCATTCGCAACACGGATTGTATTATCCATCAACACACATAATAGAAAAAGCGGCCAGTTACGAGGTTGCTGGGATATACTGACATTTATTCGAGCGACATTATGCGAGACACTTCGTGCTATCTATCTGCAACGCCAGAGAATGAATAGTTGACTCGTGCGATAATTGGAGAAGAAATTTTCCTACGACCGTGGGATGCGGAAAAGCGTTGCGCGCCCATCTAACAGCGCCGCCACGAAAAAGTTTTCTACTGTCGTCGGATGGGCACGCAGCTATCGCTCCTTTGCCCATCCCACGAGCTATGGAGGTTGGTAAGTAAAGCGGGCTATGAGGAGCCCTATCGCGGGATCGAGAAGACGGTTTCCTTCACGGAGAGGAGGTTGGCACCCAAGGGGCGCCCTTCCGCAGATCTGATGACACCTTCCGCGTGGCTCGCCGCGAGCCAGCGGAGGAACGCTACTTTTTCCGCTTCTTGACGCTTTTCTTGCCGCCCTCCTCTTCTTCCTTCTCCAACTCCTCGAAAAAGTGCGGATCCATGATCTCAATGAACCGCTTCGCCTGGGGGGAAAGGAACTTCCCCTTGCGGATGACGATGCCGTAACTGCGTGCCGGGAAGTAGTCGTCGAGCGGGATCGCCTTCAGCTGCTCCTCGCCGGTGAGGCAGACGTCGGTGACGATCGAGATGCCGAGGCCCAGCTCCACATACTTCTTGATCACCTCCCAGCCCCCCGCCTCCAGGGCCACCCGATAGCCGAGGCCGTGCTGGCGGAACACCAGGTCGACGATGCGCCAGGTCGATAGATGGTGCGGCGGCAGGATCAGGCCGTGGGGGCTGACGTCCTCCAGGCTCACCGCGCGCTTCTTCGCCAGCGGGTGGTCGAGCGGGACGATCAGCTTCGGGCCGTAGGTGAAGATCGGCCGGTAGATGACGTCATCGGGGACGTCGATCATCGAGCCCACCGCGAAGTCCGCGTCGTCGGCGCGCAGCATCGACATGCCGTCGCGGCCGGTAACGTTATGGAGTTTCAAGCGGATGTGCGGGTAGGTATCGGCGTAGCGCTTCATGAACTCCGGCAGGATGTAGAGGATCGTCGACTCCCCCGCGGCGACGTTGATCTCCCCCGACTCCAGCCGTCCGCACTGGGCGGCGAAGGTCTCGTGCAGCTTGTCCATCCCCTCCACCAGCGGATCGGAGAGCTGGTAGAGCACCTCCCCCTCCGGGGTCAGCTTGATCTGCGGCCCGCGCCGCTCGAACAGCGTGATCCCCATCTCCCGCTCCAGTGCCTGGATCTGCAAAGAGACCGACGGCTGGCTGAGAAACAGGCTCTCGGCGGCGAGCGTGATGCTCCCCGCCCGCGCCGCATGGCAGAAGGCACGCAGCTGCTTCAGCCGGTTCTTCTTGTAATAGAGTTGGGTCGTCTCATTCATCCCCCGGTCTCTCCTGACTGGCAATCATTGGCCCTAGCAATAAACAGCATTGAAAATTGAAAAAATCAATACAACCGATTGGCTATGATAATTTTCAATTCTTCCGATTGAAATAATTTACTGGATCAATCCTGTAACATTTTCGACACTCCACCAACCCTTACGAACAGCAGGGCTATCCGACTCTTTTTGTCGGAAATCCTTGAACCCATTGTAGACAGTATCGGGATTGGCCAACGTGGATTCGTTACAGACCCTCTCCATCGCAGGCGCCTTCATGGCGGGGCTCGGTGTGCTCCTGGCCCTGCTGCTGGTGGTGGCCAACCGCCTCCTCTACGTCTACGAGGATCCGCGCATCGACGAGGTGGAGGAGCGCCTGCCCCACGCCAACTGCGGTGCCTGCGGCGTCGCCGGCTGCCGTCCCTTCGCCGAGGCGCTGGTCCAGGGCCAGGCGGCCCCCTCCCAGTGTACCGTCAACTCCGATGAGATGACGCTGGCCATCGCCACCTTCCTCGGCGTCGATCCCGGCCGTCAGGAGAAGCGCGTGGCGCGCCTCGCCTGCGCCGGCGGCAGCCACGTCGCCGCCACCCGTGCCCGTTACCAGGGACTGAAGTCGTGCCGCGCCGCGGCGCTGGTCTCCGGCGGCGACAAGGGGTGCGTGTGGGGCTGCCTGGGGCTGGCCGACTGCGAGGTCTCCTGCGACTTCAAGGCGATCCGCATGGATCGCTTCAGCCTGCCGCAGGTGGACGCGGCGCGCTGCACCGCCTGCGGCGACTGCGTCGACGCCTGCCCGCGGGACCTCTTTTCTTTGCAGCCGGTCTCCCACCGCCTGTGGGTGGCCTGCCGCAACCACGACGACCAGGACGAGGTGACCTCCCACTGCGACGTGGCCTGCACCGCCTGCGGGCGCTGCGTGGCCGACTCCCCGGCCGGCTTGATCACTCTGCGCGACGACCTGGCGGAGATCGACTACGAGCAAAACGGGCTCGCCTCGCCGGTGGCGATCGAGCGCTGCCCGACCGGGGCGATCGTCTGGTTCGACCAGGACGGCCGGCCGCTGAAGGGGGCCGACGCCAAGAAGGTGCTGCGCAAGGAACCGTTACGCCGCCTCGAACCCCTGCCGAGGGCGGTGTAGGTCGCCCCTACCGGGGCGACGCAAACGGAGGCACCAACCAAAAATCACGCGCCGAACCTCACCGAACGGTTCGTCGCATTCGGAAAGGACGCAGCAGCCGACATCCCGCTGCCCCCGTTCCCGTCGCCGCGGTAGCGACGACCTACGAAATCGGACCGCGGTTCGCCGCGAGTGAACGGAACCCATTGATCCATTGCGGCGCCTCGAAGCCGACGCACGAGAACTGACGGAGAGACGAGCCAATGACCACCACCCCCAAATACCCGGGCAACCGCGCCGCGATGGATGGCAACACCGCCGTGATCATGTGCGAGCGGGAGTCCACCGACGCCGCCGGTGCCTATCCGATCACCCCCTCGACCCAGATGGGCGAGTACTGGTCGGTGGAGTCGGCCAACGGCCACCTCAACATCTCCGACCGGCCGCTGATCTTCGTCGAGCCCGAGTCCGAGCACGCCGCCGCCGCGGTCACCGCCGGCCTCTCGATGACCGGCCTGCGCGCCACCAACTTCACCTCCGCCCAGGGCATGGCGTTCATGCACGAGTCGCTCTACACCGCGGCCGGCAAGCGCCTCACCTATGTCCTCAACCTCGGCTGCCGCGCCATCACCAAGGCCTCCCTCAACGTCCACTGCGCCCACGACGACTACCACTGCGCCGACGACACCGGTCTCTTCCAGGTGATGGCGAAGAGCGCCCAGGAGGCGGCGGACCTCAACCTCATCAGCCACCGCATCGCCGAGCTGGCGCTGACCCCCGGCATCTGCGCCCAGGACGGCTTCCTCACCACCCACCTGATCGAGTCCCTGCAGGTGCCCGAGCGCGAGCTGGTGGCCGAATACCTGGGCCGCCCCGACGACATCATCGACTGCCCCACCCCGGCGCAGAAGATGCTCTTCGGCCCCACCCGCCGGCGCATCCCGGAGATCTGGGACGTCGACAACCCGGTCACCTCCGGCTCGGTGCAGAACCAGGACGCCTACATGCAGGCGGTGGCCGCCCAGCGCCCCTACTTCTACGCCCACGTGCCGGAGCTGGCCGACCGGGCGATGGCCGAATTCACCGCGCTCACCGGCCGTGAATACAAGCGGGTCGGCACCTACAAGACCGAGGACGCCGATTACGTGATCGTCGGCCAGGGCTCCATGGTGGTGCAGGCCGAGGCGGTGGCCGACTACCTGCGCGAGAGCCGCGGGATCAAGGTGGGCGTGGTCAACGCAACCCTGTTCCGTCCCTTCCCCGGCGACTTGATGGGCCATGCGCTGAAGGGCAAGAAGGGCGTCGCCGTGCTCGAACGCACCGACCAGCCGATGGCCGAGGACCTGCCGTTGATGCGCGAGATCCGCGCCGCGGTCGGCAAGTGCCTGGAGAACGGCATTATCGAAAAAGGTGAAGAACTCCCCTACCCCGGCTACGCCGCCTACGGCATCGGCGAGTCCCCCCGCCTCTACTCCGGCTGCTACGGCCTCGGCTCCCGCGACCTCCAGCCCGAGGGGATCGTCGCCGCGGTGGAGAACATGCTGCCCGGGGGCAAGCGGCGCAAGTTCTTCTACCTCTCGGTGGAGTTCGTCCGCGAGGCCGCCGCCTCCCCAAAGCAAGAACTGCATATGCAGGAGCTGCTGGAGGCCTACCCGACCATCGGTGAACTGGCCCTGCGCGGCAGCGAGAACCCCAACCTGATGCCCGAGGGGGCGATCACCGTGCGCATGCACTCGGTGGGCGGCTGGGGCGCGGTGACCACCGGCAAGAACCTGGCGATGACCCTGTTCGAACTGCTCGACTACGACATCAAGGCCAACCCCAAGTACGGCTCGGAGAAGAAGGGCCAGCCCACCACCTACTACCTGTCGGCCGCGCCCACCCCGATCCGCGTCAACTGCGAGTTCAACTTCGTCGACGTGGTGCTCTCCCCCGACCCCAACGTCTTCGAACACTCCAACGCCGTCGGCGGCCTGCGCAAGGGCGGCGTGCTGATCATCCAGAGCAACCTGGAGACCCCCGAGGCGGTGTGGCGGAGCCTGCCGCTGACCACCCGGCGCTACATCGCGGAGAACGAGATTCGCCTCTTCTACCTCGACGCCTTCAGGATCGCCCGCGACGAGGCCTCCAATCCGGAACTGCAGTTCCGCATGCAGGGCATCGCCTTCCAGGGCGCCTTCTTCCGCGCCTCGCCGGTGATGGAGAACGCCGGGCTCAACGAGACCACCCTGTTCCAGGCGATCGAGCACCAGCTCGAATCGAAGTTCGGCGCCAAGGGTCGCCGGGTGGTGGAGGACAACCTGCGGGTGGTGCGCCGCGGCTTCGACGAGCTGTTCGAAGTCACCGACAAGCGCATCGAGGCGGAAACCGCCGCCGGCTACCGCCAGCTGCGCCGCGAGATCAAGCTGCCGAAGATGGTCCGCCACCTGCCGGCCAACGAGCACAAGATCGCCGACATCCACCGCTTCTGGGAGCAGACCGGCAACTTCTACCTCTCCGGCCAGGGCTCCGACAATCTGGTCGACCCCTTCATGGGCGTCAGCCTGATCCCCGCCTCCACCGGGCTCTTCCGCGACATGACCCAGATCCGCTTCGACTACCCGGAGTGGAACGCCGAGAACTGCACCGCCTGCGGCGACTGCTACACGGTCTGCCCGGACAGCGCCATCCCCGGCCTGGTCAGCTCCATCGGCGAGGTGCTCAACACCGCCGTCGAGCGCATCGAGACCAGCGGCCACCCCACCGTCCACCTGCGCCGCGCGGTGCGCGACGTGGAGAAGCGCCTCGCCGCGCTGGTCGAGAGCGACGGTGAAGCGAGCGAGGTCTCCACCCGCCTGCGCGAGGCGTGCGATCAGCACCTCGCCGAGAGCGACCTCGAAACCGACGCCAAGGCAACCCTCGGCGAAGAGCTGGCGCTACTCCTCGACTGGATCGGCGACTACCGCTTCGCCATCACCAAGCCCTACTACACCACCCGCGAGAAGAAGCAGAAGGGTTCCGGCGGCCTCTTCTCGCTGACTATCAACCCCTACACCTGCAAGGGCTGCATGGAGTGCGTCGAGGTGTGCGGCGACGACGCCCTGACCCCGCGCCCGCAGACCCCGGAGGCGATCCAGCGGCTGCGCGACGACTGGTCGCGCTACCTGGAGCTGCCCAACACGCGCAAGGACTTCATCCGCATCGAGGACCTCGACGAGAAGATCGGCGCGCTGGAGACCCTGCTCCTCGACAAGGCCACCTACGGCTCCATGGTGTGCGGCGACGGCGCCTGCATCGGCTGCGGCGAGAAGACCGTGGTCCACCTCTTCACCGCCACCGTCACCGCGCTGATGCAGCCGCGGGTGAAGGCCCTGCTGGAGAAGCTCGACACCCTGATCCACGGCCTCGAACGCCACGTGCGGATCAAGCTCGCCGAGCACATGAACCTCGGCTCGCTGGCCGCGGTGACCGAGGCGATCAACGAGCACCAGGAGAAGAACCTCTCGCTCGCCGCCCTGGCCGCCAAGCTCGGCGCCTCCGACGACGAGCCGATCGACCCCGAGTGGCTGCAGTGGGTGACCCAGCTGATCGAGAAGCTCAAGCACCTCAAGTGGCAGTACACCCACGGCAACACCGGCCAGGGCCGCGCCAACCTCGGCATGGTCAACGCCACCGGCTGCACCTCGGTGTGGGGCTCCACCTTCCCCTACGCCCCCTACCCCTTCCCGTGGACCAGCAACCTGTTCCAGGACTCCCCGTCGATGGCGATGGGCCTCTTCGAAGGGCACATGGCGAAGATGGCCGAGGGCTTCAAGGCGATCCGCATGGCCGAGCTGGAGCTGGCCGGCCAGTACAACCGCGACAAGCACGACAAGTTCTTCAAGTACTTCGACTGGAAGCAGTTCTCCGACGAGGAGTTCCGCCTCAGCCCGCCGGTGGTCTCGGTGGGCGGCGATGGCGCGATGTACGACATCGGCTTCCAGAACCTCTCACGCATGATGATATCCGGCATGCCGATCAAGGTGCTGGTGCTCGACACCCAGGTCTACTCCAACACCGGCGGCCAGGCCTGCACCTCCGGCTTCGTCGCGCAGATCGCCGACATGTCCCCCTACGGCAAGCGCCAGAAGGGCAAGGAGGAGATCCGCAAGGAGATGAGCCTGATCGCCGTCGGCCACCGCTCCACCTACACCCTGCAGGGCTCCATCTCCAACATCACCCACCTGCTGGAGGGCTACATCGAGGGCCTCAACAGCCGCCGCCCGGCGCTGTTCAACGTCTACGCGGTGTGCCAGCCGGAGCACGGCGTGGCGGATGATGCCTCCCGCGCCCAGTCCAAGCTGGCGGTGGAGTCGCGCGCCTACCCGCTGTTCAAGTTCGACCCCGACGCCGGCGAGACCCTCGACGAGTGCTCCACCCTGGAGGGCAACCCCTTCGTCGAGCGCGACTGGCCGAGCTACACCCTGCGTTATGAAGAGGACGGCGCCGAAAAGAGCATGGAGCTGCCGCTCACCTTCGCCGACTTCGCGGTGACCGAGGGGCGCTTCCGCAAGCACTTCAAGAAGGCGCCGCCGGAGACCTGGGGCGATGAGATGGTGGCGCTGACCGACTTCCTGGAGATGGACGAGAGCGAGCGCGAGGGGCTCTACCCCTACATCTGGACGGTGGATGGCAAGAACCGCCTGAACCGGGTGCTGGTCTCCGCCGAGATCGTCGAGTCGACCCTGGAGCGGCGTCGCTTCTGGCGCCAGCTCAAGTCGCTCACCGGCGACACCCAGCGCATCGGCGCCGAGCAGGCGGCCGAGGCGGCACGGGTCGACATGGCCCGCCGTCTCACCGAGAGCCTGCTCTCGCTGGCCACCGGCAGCGGCGGCGGCAACCTCACCGCGATGCTCTCCGACGGCGCCGCCGCACCCAAGCCGGGCAACGGCGCCAACGGTAACGGCGGCGGCTTCGAGCCGGTATGGGTCGAGACCCCCGAGTGCACCACCTGCGACGAGTGCATCAACATCGCGCCGAAGGTGTTCCAGTACAACGACCAGAAGAAGGCGGTGGTGGTCGATCCGGCGGGCGCACCGTTCAAGGAGATCGTGCGCGCCGCGGAGAAGTGCACCGCCTCGTGCATCCACCCCGGCACCCCGGCGAATCCCGCCGAGGCCGGGATCGACAAGCTGATGAAGCGCGCTGAAAAGTATCAATAGGCGCTCTGGAAAGAAACGCGGAGAACGCAAAGACGCAGAGACGCGGAGAAGAGTTTGATCGAAGGCAAAACGAACCACTAATAAGGTTCAATCCGGTCGTCATCACGACGACATCCTCCCCATAGGCTCCAGGGAGGGAGCCCTTTTTTTGAGGAATGAAGGACCCGACGAATTTGAAGGTATCGCGAGACGCCGGCACCCCGTCACCTGTAGGAGCGGCCCCCAGGCCGCGATCGGTGCGGACCACCACCCTCGACGACACCAACGGCGGTTCGCAGAAAGGGCGTCATCGCGGCCTAAGGGCCGCTCCCACAAGAGACGCCCTCGCAAAACCGTAGGGTGGATAAGCGCAGCGCATCCACCAAAACGAAGGCACTGCCGTAACGCACCGCAACGGCCTTCGCAGAACTGAACGACACAATACAACGACGAGACCAGGACCAGCGCAGTGACCAACCAAGCCCTATTCCCCTCCGCGTCTCTGCGCCTCCGCGTCCTCCGCGTTGATCACCCCGAAGCGGAAACGAACTGACATGGGCATCCTCGACCTGTTCAAACGCAAGAGCTTCCCCCACGGCATCCACCCGCCGGAGTACAAGGAGCAGACCCGCGATCAGCCG
Organism: Endothiovibrio diazotrophicus; assembly: GCF_054657215.1. NCBI lineage: Bacteria > Pseudomonadati > Pseudomonadota > Gammaproteobacteria > Chromatiales > Thioalkalispiraceae > Endothiovibrio > Endothiovibrio diazotrophicus. The sequence goes on along the minus strand of NZ_BAAHXB010000032.1, from coordinate 10,411 downwards.
CTGAAACGGCTGCCCTTCGCGCCGCGCTTCGTCGTACCGCTCTCCCAGCACTTCGGCGCCCCGGCCAAGGCGATCGTCCGCCCCGGCCAGGAGGTCGCCCGCGGCGAACCGATCGCCGAGGCCGACGGCCACATGTCAGTACCGATGCACGCCCCGGTCACCGGCGAGGTGGAGGCGGTGGCCTTGATGCCCACCGCCCGCGGCCCCAAGAGCGAGGCGATCATCCTGCGCCCCTTCGGCGGCTCCAGCCAGGAGGTGCTCTACGGCGGCGCGCTCGATCTCGAGCGCCTCGACGAGGAGACGATCATCCGCGAGGTGCAGGCCTGCGGCATGGTCGGCCTCGGCGGCGCCGGCTTCCCCACCCACGTCAAGCTGTCGGTCCCGGAAGGCCACAAGGTCGACACCCTGCTGGTCAACGGCTGCGAGTGCGAGCCCTACCTCACCGCCGACCACCGGCTGATGGTCGAACGCCCCGAGGAGCTGATGACCGGCATCCGCGTCGCCATGCGCGCAGCCAGAGTGGAACGCGCGATCATCGGCGTCGAGGACAACAAGCCCGAGGCCGCCGAGGCGATGCGCAAGGTGCTGCCCGAGGACGGCTCGATCAGCGTCGAGGTGGTGGAGACCAAATACCCCCAGGGCTCGGAGAAGATGCTGATCAAGGCGGTGCTCGGCCGCGAGGTCCCCTCCGGCGGCTTCCCCTATCAGGTCGGCGTGGTGGTCAACAATGTCTCCACCCTGGCCGAGATCGGCCGCCTGCTGCCGCGCCGCGAGGGGTTGATCGAGCGCATCGTCACCGTCGCCGGCCCCGGTATCGAGCACCCCGGCAACTACCTCGTGCCGATCGGCACCCCGCTGCGTTTCCTGCTGGAACGGGTCGGCTGCGCCTCGGCGGCCAACCAGGTGATCCTCGGCGGCCCGATGATGGGCGCCACCGTCGCCTCCCTCGACGTGCCGGTGACCAAGGCGGTCTCCGGGGTGGTGATCCTCCCCGAGCGGCGCAGCGAGGAGCGCCAGAGCGCCGAGATGAAGGTGCAGCCGTGCATCAAATGCGGCCGCTGCCTCGACGCCTGCCCGCTGCACCTCAACCCGTCGATGCTCGGCCGCCTCGCCGCCAAGCGTCACTACGGCGAGATGGCGGAGAAGTACCACCTCAACGACTGTTTCGAGTGCGGCAGCTGCTCCTACGTCTGCCCCTCCAACATTCCGTTGGTGCAGTACTTCCGCATCGCCAAGTCGATCAACCGGGAACGCACGGCGGCATGAACTTGCGGGAGCGGCGGAAAGGGCGCCATCGCGGCCTAGGGGCCGCTCCTACAGCGCGACACCCCCTGTAGGAGCGGCCCCCAGGCCGCGATGAAGAAGGCACCGACCGACCCGCCACCGAAGCGACCAACGAAGCCCGCGGGGCGAACGACCACAGAGACCAGGCAACACCCCATGCCCGAACAGAACATCCGAGTCGAACTGCGCACCTCGCCGCACATCAAGAGCGCGGCGAGCGTCCCGCAGATCATGCGCAACGTGGTCTACGCGCTGCTGCCGCTCGCCGCCTTCTCGGTCTGGCAGTTCGGCCTCAGCGCGCTCGCCCTGATCGTCACCGTGGTGCTCGCCTGCATCGGCACCGAACGACTCTCCAACCACCTCGCCGGACGCGAGTCGACCCTCGGCGACTGGAGCGCCACCATCACCGGCCTGCTGCTGGCGCTGACCCTCCCCCCCGGCTTCCCGCTGTGGATGGCGGCGGTCGCCGGCTTCGTCGCCATCGCGCTGGGCAAGGCGCTGTTCGGCGGCCTCGGCTTCAACGTCTTCAACCCGGCACTGGTCGGCCGCGCCTTCGTCCAGGCCGCCTTCCCGGTGGCGATCACCACCTGGACCCCGGCCGGCGCCCACGGCCGCTTCCTCGAATTCATCCCCTCCACCCTCGCCTTCCCCTTCACCGTGCCGCCGTCGGTAAAGGAGTGGTCGGCGCAGGTGGCGGTGGACGCCTTCAGCGGCGCCACGCCCCTTGGTGCGTGGAAATACGGCGGCGTCGAGACCGCGCACCTCGACCTCTTCACCGGTATGACCGCCGGCTCCACCGGCGAGACCTCGGCGCTGCTGGTGCTGCTCTGCGGCGGCTACCTGATCGCCCGGCGGATGATGGACTGGCGCATCCCGGCGGCGATGATCGGCAGCGCCTTCCTGCTCTCGGCGATCTTCTATCTGGTGGACGCCAGCCGCTTCCCCGACCCCTTCTTCATGATCTTCTCCGGCGGCCTGATGCTCGGCGCACTGTTCATGGCCAGCGACATGGTCGCCTCGCCGGTGACCCCCGCCGGGGTGTGGATCTACGGCGGACTGATGGGCGTGCTGACGGTGGTGATCCGCCTCTTCGGCGCGCTGCCCGAGGGGGTGATGTACGCGATCCTGCTGGGCAACGCCGCGTCGCCTTTGATCGAACAGTTCACCCAGCCGCGCATCTACGGCGCGCGCAAGGGCAAGGAGGGCGCGCAATGAACGCCGCGACCGAAAGCAAGCCGATGCCCGCGCCGCCGAAGACCGCGAGTGCCGCGATGATCCTCACCCTCGGCCTGGTCTCGCTGATCTCCGGCCTGCTGGTGGTCTATGTCTTCGAGACCACCAAGCCGATGATCGAGGCCAACAAACAGGAGCTGATCGAACGCGCCCTGTTCCAGGTGGTGCCGAAGGGTGCGGTGCAGCGCCGCGACTACGTGGCCACCGACGCCGGCATCGTTCCCGCCGCCGAGGCGGACGGCAAGAAAGGCGTGCCCTTCTACGCCGCCTACGACGCGCAAGGAAAGCTGGTCGGCGTCGCCGTCGAGAGCGCGGCCCAGGGCTACGCCGACCTGGTGCGGGTGCTCTTCGGCATCGATCCGCACTGCCAATGCATCACCGGCAACTACATCCTGAAGAGCGCCGAAACCCCCGGGCTGGGCGACAAGATCTTCACCGACAAGGGCTTCCTCGCCAACTTCAAGGCGCTCGACGTCACCGTCGCCGGAGACACCCTCGCCCACCCGGTGGTCGCGGTGAAGCACGGCAGCAAGAAGAACCCGTGGGAGATCGACGCCATCTCCGGCGCCACCGTCTCCTCCACCGCGGTGGCCAAGGCGCTCGACCGCGGCGCCCAGCACCTGATGCCGAAGCTGATGCCGCACCTGAAGGAGATCGAGCGGATCGAAGTGAAGAAAGAAGAGGGGTCCGCAAATGAACGCAAATAAACGCAAATGGGAAAAGGCACCCGCCCGCGTAGGTCGCGGCTACCGCCGCGACGAAACGAAGGCACCGCGGCATGAGCTCCACGCCCCCCTCCGAACCATCCATACCGTTCGGACGGTTTCGGCGCGTAATTGGACCCCGGTGCCCCCGCTCGCGTCGGCGCGGTAGCGCCGACCTACGAAGATGAACAGCCACATGAAATCGAACCGACCTATCTCCTTCTTGATTTGCGTCCATTCGCGTCCATTCGCGTTCATTTGCGGACAAGAATTCTTAAAGGTAACCAGCCATGGCTGATCAAAACCCCGGCGAGCCGATCACCCTCGACACCTTCTTGAGAGGTGTCTGGGAAGAGAACCCGGTGTTCGTCATGCTCCTCGGCATGTGCCCGGTGCTGGCGGTGACCAACTCGGCGACCAACGCGCTCGCGATGGGGCTGGCGACCACCTTCGTGCTGATGGCCTCCGGCTTCATGGTCTCGGTACTGCGCCGGCTGATCCCCAAGCAGGTGCGCATCGCCACCTACATCGTGATCATCGCCACCTTCGTCACCATCGTCGACTACCTGATCCAGGCGATCAGCCTCGACCTCTACAACCAGCTCGGCGCCTTCATCCAGCTGATCGTGGTCAACTGCATGATCCTCGGCCGCGCCGAGTCCTACGCCTCCAAGCACCCGCCGGTGAAGACCGTGGTCAACTCCGCCGGCATGGGCCTCGGCTTCACCATTGGCCTGCTGGCGCTTGGCGTGGTGCGCGAGATCCTCGGCGCCGGCACCCTGCTCGGCTTCCCGCTGTTCGGCGAGAGCTTCCAGCCGTGGGTGGTGATGATCCTCCCCCCCGGCGGCTTCTTCGTCCTCGGCAGTTGGCTGCTCTTCTTCAACTGGCTGAAGAACCGCAAGGAGCAGCGCCAACTCGACGCCGCGGTGGCGGCCAAGGCCTAAGAGAAGAGTTTTCCGCAAATGAACGCAAACAAGCGCGAATGCGAAGAGGTCGAATCCAGGATGTCGGCAGGTGCTGTCGTAGGTCGCGGCTACCGCCGCGACGGAACGGAGGCACCGCGGCGTGAACCACATGATTCGCTCCGAGTGCCTCGTACCGCTCGGAGGGTTTCGGCGCGTAATTCAACCGATATGCCTCCGTTTGCGTCGGCGCGGTAGCGCCGACCTACGACAAGGAGCACGAGTGAGCAGCAATGAAAGTGAGCAGATCCATTTCTCTATTTGCGTCCATTCGGTTGCGTTTGCGGACAACTCCTATTCTTCGAGGTGACCGGTAATGGCACACGATTCCGTCAGCTTCATCTTTCTCAACGCGCTGCTGATCAACAACTTCGTGTTGGCGCTGTTCCTCGGCATCTGCCCGTTCCTCGGCGTCTCCGGCAAGCTCAACACCGCCTGGTCGATGGGGCTGGCCACCGGCTTCGTGATGCTGATGAGTTCCACGGTCGCCTACTTCATCAACGAGGCACTGGTCGCCCTCGATCTCGAATTCCTGCGGCTGATCTGCTACATCGCGGTGATCGCCTCGGCGGTGCAGTTGGTGGAGATGGCGATGAAGAAGTTCAGCCCGTCGCTGTTCCGCGCACTGGGCATCTTCCTGCCGCTGATCACCACCAACTGCGCGATCCTCGGCCTCGCCCTGTTCCAGACCTTCAAGGGCTACGACTTCACCCAATCGCTCGCCTACAGCGCCGGCTCCGCCGGCGGCTTCATCCTGGCGATCATGCTGATGGCCGGCCTGCGCGAAAAGCTGGAGCTGGCCGAGGTACCCAGCGTCAGCCAGGGCGCCGCGCTGTCGCTGATGCTCGGCGGCCTGCTGTCGCTCTCCTTCATGGGCTTCGCCGGCCTCGGCGGCGCGGTGGGTTGAAAAAGAGGGATCCGCAAATGAACGCGAACCCACCGCCCTCCCCCAACCTTCTGGTTACGACGCTCCGCGTCGTAACCCCCACCTTGGACGCTCTGCGTCCTGAATGTGGCACCTCGCCCGATAGCGGGAAGCAGAACCAGGTACGACGCAGAGCATCGAAGCAGACGTTCCCACGCGGAGCGTCGAAGCAGACGTTCCCACGCGGAGCGTGGGAACGAGAACGGGTAAGGCGTCCCGCCCAAACAACCCCGGGAGGAGAGTCATGAACCACTACATCGCGGCCATCGGGGCCACCCTGCTGATCACCCTCGGCTGGGTCACCGTGCAGCAGCTCACACGGCTGTTCACCCGACGCCACCCCGAACTGGGCCCTTCCACCCAGGAAGGTGGCGGCTGCGGCGGCAGTTGTCTGTGCGGCGGCGGAAGCTGCCGGAAGTCGTAGGCACTCCGCAAATAAACACCAATGAACGCAAACAGAAACCCTTCCTCTTCATTTGCGTTCATTCGCGTTCATTTGCGGAAAAAAATTGATCACCAAAGAGAGAAAGGGTACTACCGTGGAATACATCATCTGGTTTGAATCCCTCGGCATGGGGGACGTGGATCGCGTGGGCGGCAAGAACGCCTCCCTCGGCGAGATGATCGGGGGGCTGGCCGGAGCCGGTGTACGCGTGCCGGGCGGCTTCGCCACCACGGCCGACGCCTTCCGCGAATTCCTGCGTCACGACCGGCTCAACGACCGGATCTACGCGCGGCTGAAGAACCTCGACATCGACGACGTCGCCGAGCTGGCCCGCGCCGGCAACGACATCCGCACCTGGATCGAGGAGACCCCGCTGCCCCAGCCGCTGCTCAACGCGGTCACCGGCGCCTTCGAGAAGATGGAGAAGCAAACGGGCGATGCGGAACTCGCCGTCGCCGTGCGCTCCTCGGCCACCGCCGAGGACCTGCCCGACGCCTCCTTCGCCGGCCAGCAGGAGACCTTCCTCAACGTGCGCGGCCTCGACAACGTGATCGCCGCGATCAAGAAGGTGTTCGCCTCCCTCTACAACGACCGCGCCATCGCCTACCGCGTACACAAGGGCTTCGAACACGCCGAGGTCTCCCTCTCCGCCGGCATCCAGCGCATGGTCCGCTCCGACATCGGCGCGGCCGGCGTGATGTTCACCCTCGACACCGAGTCGGGCTTCCGCGACGTGGTCTTCATCACCGCCTCCTACGGCCTCGGCGAGACCGTGGTGCAGGGCGCGGTCAACCCCGACGAGTTCTACGTCCACAAACCGACCCTGGCCGCCGACCGCCCCGCGGTGCTCTCGCGCAAGCTCGGCAGCAAGGCGATCAAGATGGTCTACGCGAGCGACGACACGCCCGGCCACACCGTCGACACCGTCGACGTCGAACGTGCCGAGCGCAAGCGCTTCTGCCTCAGCGACGAACAGCTCCACGACCTCGCCCGCCAGGCGGTGATCATCGAGAACCACTACCAGCGGCCGATGGACATCGAGTGGGCCCTCGACGGCGGCGACGGCCAGCTCTACATCGTGCAGGCCCGCCCGGAGACGGTGAAGAGCCGCGGCAACGCCCAGGTGCTGGAGCGCTACCGCCTCAAGGGGATCGGCGAGGCGCTGGTCAACGGCCGCGCCATCGGCTCGAAGATCGGCGCCGGCCCGGTGCGCCTGATCGAGGACATCGCCGAGATGGATCGCGTCCAGCCCGGCGACGTGCTGGTCACCGACATGACCGACCCCGACTGGGAGCCGGTGATGAAGCGCGCCTCGGCGATCGTCACCAACCGCGGCGGACGCACCTGCCACGCGGCGATCATCGCCCGCGAACTGGGCATCCCGGCGGTGGTCGGCTGCGGCGATGCCACCGCGCGGCTGAAGGACGGCGTCGAGGTGACCGTCTCCTGCGCCGAGGGCGACACCGGCATGGTCTACAAGGGACTGCTCGACTTCGAGGTGAACCGCACCGACACCGGCGAGATGCCCAAGCTGCCGATGAAGGTGATGATGAACGTCGGCAACCCCGGCCGCGCCTTCGACTTCGCCAACCTGCCCAACGCCGGCGTCGGCCTGGCGCGCCTGGAGTTCATCATCAACACCATGATCGGCGTCCACCCCAAGGCGCTGCTCGAATACGACAAGCAGCCGGAGAACATCCGCGCCGCCATCGACGAGCGCGCCGCCGGCTACGCCAGCCCCACCGAGTTCTACGTCGGCAAACTGAGCGAGGGGATCGCCACCCTGGCCGCCGCCTTCGCGCCGAGCCCGGTGATCGTGCGCATGTCGGACTTCAAGTCCAACGAGTACGCCAACCTGCTCGCCGGCGACCGCTACGAGCCGGGCGAAGAGAACCCGATGATCGGCTTCCGCGGCGCGGCGCGCTACGTCTCCGAGGACTTCCGCCCCTGCTTCGAGATGGAGTGCGCGGCACTCAAGCGGGTGCGCGACGAGATGGGCCTGACCAACGTGCAGATCATGATCCCCTTCGTGCGCACCGTGGATCAGGCCGCACGGGTGATCGAACTGCTCGGCGAGCAGGGGCTGAAGCGCGGCGAGAACGGGCTGAAGGTGATCATGATGTGCGAGCTGCCCTCCAACGCGGTGCTCGCCGAAGAGTTCCTGGAGCACTTCGACGGCTTCTCCATCGGCTCCAACGACATGACCCAACTGACCCTCGGGCTCGACCGCGACTCCGGGCTGATCGCCCACTACTTCGACGAGCGGGATCCCGCGGTGAAGAAGATGCTGGCGATGGCGATCGAGGCGTGCCGCAAGCACGGCAAGTACGTCGGCATCTGCGGCCAGGGTCCCTCCGACTATCCCGAGTTGGCGAAGTGGCTGATGGAACAGGGGATCGAGAGCGTCTCGCTCAACCCCGACACCGTCGTCTCCACCTGGCTCGAACTGGCCGCCACCGCGGCGAAGAAGAACCACGCCGAAGTGGCCTGACCGACTGACCGACCGACTCTGCGCTTTCGTCTCGCCTTGAGACGAACCTTACCCATCGGGCGCACGGATGCGCCCACTTTTTTTCTGACGAAAAAAAAGAATTTGGATACTGGAACAGGTAAGGCGATGGATGCAGCGTAGGTCGTCGCTACCGCGGCGACGCAAACGGAGGCACCCATGCGAAACCCCGCTCCACCGCGTCCGAGCGCGAAACCACGAAACGCGTATTGAATCGATTCCGGAGATCACGCCAATGAAACGTCCCGTCTTCTTCGTCTCCGACCACACCGGCATCACCGCCGAGACCCTCGGCCGCAGCCTGCTCACCCAGTACGACGGCATCGACTTCGAATTCACCTCCTGGCCCTTCCTCGACACCGTCGAGAAGGCCGGCGCCGCGGTCGGCAAGATCAACCAGTCCGGCAAGGAGCGCGGCACCCGCCCGCTGATCTTCAGCACCCTGGTCAACCCCGAGGTGCGCAAGGTGATCGAGAAGAGCGACGGCCTGCTGATCGACTTCTTCGACGCCTTCGCCGCCCCCCTGGAGAAGGAGCTGGGCATGCCCGCCTCCCACGTCGCCGGCGTCTCCCACTCGGCGCGCAACTACAACGTCTACAACGCCCGCATCGACGCGCTGAACTTCTCGCTGGTCAACGACGACGGCGCCATGAACAGCAACTACGACGCCGCCGACATCATCCTGCTCGGCGTCTCACGCACCGGCAAGACCCCCACCGCCCTCTACCTCTCGCTCCAGTTCGGCGTGCTCTCCGCCAACTACCCGCTGACCCAGGACGACCTGGAGGCCAACCACCTGCCGAAGAAACTGAAACCCTACCGCAGCCGCCTCTTCGGCCTGATCATCGACCCCGAACGCCTGCAGGAGATCCGCGAACGCCGCCTCCCCGGCTCCAAATACGCCGAACTTCGCCAATGCCGCTATGAGATCGAACTGGTCGAGTCCTTCTACCGCATGGAGGCGATCCCCTACCTCAACACCACCAACATGTCGATCGAGGAGATCGCCACCACCCTGATGCAAAAAGCCGGCTTGGAGCGCCGGCTTTTTGGGTAATAAATCACAAGCTAAAAATTCATCAATTTAATTTCAACACAGACTGATGAAAATCAATCTTATTTTGCTCATCCTGCAAACGACTCATTATTCTTCTATAATTCTCCTCTTCCCCTCTATAATCATCATTGTTAACCCAATCAATGGACACAATATTTTTCAATGTGCCACCAATTTGAGACAGCGCGTTATCATCTTTCAGGCATGACAAGTACCCTCTCCCATATTGGTCAGCCACTTCGTAAGTCTTTGCTTGAAGCGCTCCCATTTTTGAACCAATAAGAGTCAGCCTTTCATTTTCCCTTTCCAGCACCGATATTCTTCCTTCTTTTTCTTCCAGCTTTTCTTGAATGGAAATCAATTTAGCCTCGATAGATGACTTATCGCCACTCAGCACAATAATTTTTTCCGTAAGCGATTCACTTTTTTTCCTCTCGTCCTCAAGCAAACCACTCATTCTTTGAGTCACCTCTCTTTCAATTCGTCGCAACTCCTGAAAATTCACTTCACTATATCTAGATATATCTTTAAATATCGGACCGACCACCCTATTAATTTCGTTATACAATTCATCTTTGGATACGAGATACTCACCAGCCCCCTCACTCACCAAATTACTTGCCCCACCATTCGCCATATCCTTCTCCACACCCCCATTATCCGTAGCATCCCGAATCTTCTTCTGCAACCGCTCCTCGCCCTCTCTTACAACTTCCCGAAGATCTTGATAAGCATCTTTAGTATTCTGATTTACGTGAATAAGCCACCCAATCAATCCCAGCAGGCCAACAAATAATAACACCACTGACGTCGCGATTACTTGCGCCCATACATTATGAAAAAAACCCGCACCATTCCCACCGTTATTACTCATCATTTAGGCATTCCATTTCTCAAATTATTAAGCAACTAAAAAACCTTATATATATAATGGTATTTCAACCCCCACAACAAACCATTCCTCCTCTAAACTCAGTTACAAATCATAGGCATACAGCTCTTTAAATTTTATTCACCTCATTCCGACACAGGCGATCATTTGAAAACACCGCAGCCTGGGAAGCCCCATTTTATACCACAGATTTCCAATCTGACAACATACTCGCACGAGAGGGTGTTTACAAAAAGCACAACCTATTGATACAAATTGACTTTCATAGCCACACTCGAAGCTCGGTCTTTTCGATTTGTTTAACCTAATCATTAGGCTATGCCACTTTGGCGCTATATTTTGCAAACACCCTCTGAGAATATTTCAAGAAAGTCGTCTTTTTGACCCTAACCTCCTGACG
>NZ_BAAHXB010000031.1:0-49900 GCF_054657215.1 Endothiovibrio diazotrophicus | reverse complement strand
TTAGGCCGCGATGGTTCGGAGTGCCTGCCTGTCGGTGACTTGCGGAAGTCGGCTGGCAGGGCGCCATCGCGGCCTCGGGGCCGCTCCTACAAAGGGGCGCGCGCCTGCTATGATTCCCCGCTGATATCCCGATCCCCGAGTTCCCCATGGACCTCCATCAACTCCTCACCCACCCCCTGCTGGTCGAGGGCCGCTGGGCGTGGCTCGCCCAGGTCTTCTTCGTGGTCTTTCTGGTGGTGCTGGCCAACCTGATCCAGCGCCGGGTCATCGCCCACCTGCAGCGCCGTGCGGCGGCCAGCCGCAGCCCGTGGGACGACGCCGTGCTCGACGCCCTGGGGCGGCCGCTCGGCGTGCTGTTCTGGGTGGTCGGCCTCGCCTTCGCCGCGGAGGTGGCGCAGGAGGCCTCCCAGGTGACCCTGCTGGCGGCGGCGCAGCCGATCCGTGACGTCGGCGTGGTGGCGACCCTCGCCTGGTTCCTGGTGCGGCTGGTGCGCAACACCGAGAAGACGCTGCTGCAGCGCCGCCGGGAGACCGGCGAAGGGGTGGACCCCACCACCCTCAACGCGGTGGCCCGGCTGCTGCGGGTCTCGGTGGCGATCACCTCGGTGCTGGTGATCCTGCAGACCCTCGGCTTCAGCATCTCCGGGGTGCTCGCCTTCGGCGGCATCGGCGGCATCGCGGTGGGCTTCGCCGCCAAGGACATGCTCGCCAATTTCTTCGGCGGCCTGATGATCTACCTCGACCGTCCCTTCGCGGTGGGGGACTGGATCTACTCGCCGGACCGCGAGATCGAGGGGACGGTGGAGGAGATCGGCTGGCGACTCACCCGCATCCGCTCCTTCGACAAGCGGCCGATCTACGTGCCCAACTCGGTGTTCGCCAACATCGCGGTGGTCAACCCGTCGCGGATGAGCCACCGCAGGATCTACGAGACCATCGGCATCCGCTACTGCGACGGTGAGCGGATGGCGGCGATCACCGCCGAGGTGGAGCGGATGCTCCGCGAGCATCCGGCGATCGACGCCAGCCAGACCCTGATGGTCCACTTCAACGCCTTCGGACCCTCGTCCCTCGACTTCTTCGTCTATACCTTCACCAAGACCACGGTGTGGACCGAATTCCACGCGATCAAGCAGAAGATCCTGTTGGAGATCCACCGCATCATCCGCGCCCACGGTGCGGACATCGCCTTCCCCACCCGCACCCTCGATCTTCCCCCCGAACTGACCGGAGCGGTGGCGCCGCGGCAAACATCCGGTTCCTGAGGCGTTCCGGTGGGGGACACGACGGGCTCGGGCAGGACGGGCTGCCGATCACCGAATCTTTGTTGAGAGCCGGAGCACGAACCGTTCCCCGGTCACGACGCTCTGCGCCGTGGGGAGTCCTGGACGCTCCGCGTCCTTGTCGTGTGCAGGTGGTGGAGCGCCGCTGGCTCCGTTCGGCACGACGCAGAGCGTCGAAGAGAAGCGTTTCCACGCGGAGCGCCGAAGAGGAGCGTTTCCACGCGGAGCGTGGAAACGAGAGAAGGAAGTGGTCAGCCCTTGGGGCACATCCCCTGCTCGACGGCGATCACCGCGGCCTCGACGCGGGAGTGGACGGTGAGCTTGCGCAGGATCGCCTTGACGTGGAGCTTGACGGTGCCGTCGGAGATGCCGAGGTTGCGGGCGATCACCTTGTTGCTCTGCCCTTCGGCCACCAGACAGAGGATCTCGCGCTCGCGGGGGGTGAGGTCGGCGTGCTGGCCGGTGGGCTCCTCCGGGACCTTGTCGGCGGCCTGGATGACGCGGGCGAGGACGCCGGTGAGCTCCTTCGCCACCACCGTCTCGCCCTTGGTGACGTTGTGCAGGGCGGTGACCAGGTCGTCGGGCTCCATGTCCTTCAGCAGGTAGCCGTTGGCGCCGGTGCGCAGGCAGCTGATCAGGTCCTCCTCGTCGGTGGAGGTGGTGAGCATCACCACCGGCCGCTCGATCCCTTCGGCACGCAGTCGGCGCAACACTTCCAGACCGTTGGGTTCGGGCATGCGCAGGTCGAGGAGGATCACGTCGGGCTCCAGCTCGCGGGCGAGGCGAATCCCCTCCTCGCCGTCGCCTACCGCGGCGGCCACCTGGATGGAGTGGCGGTCGAGCAGCCCCTCCAGGCCGATCCGGAACAGGGCGTGGTCGTCGATCAACAGGATACGCATGGTGGGGCCTGGAGAGGGGGGAGATTTGCCATTTTAGCATCCAACGCAAAGGCGCAGAGGCGCAAAGGGCGCAAGGGAAGAGTCCATGATCGCAGTGTCACCTTTCTTTTGCGTCCTTTGCGCCTCCGCGCCTTTGCGTTGAACGCTTGAGCGGGGTCAGGCCGGGCGGACGGGGATCTCGGAGAGGCGCCGCCGGCTGTGGCGGAAGGTGAGTTCGATCTGGGTCCCCTCGCCCGGTTCGCTGTCGATGGTGAGCCGCCCGCCGAGCCGCTTGGCGCGCTCCTGCATGATGATCAGGCCGAGGTGTTCGCCGGGGTGGCCCTTGGTGTCGGGCTCGGGCATGCCGACGCCGTCGTCCTCGATCAACAGGCGGTAGTTGCCCTCGTCGTTGCAGCGCAACATCACCCGCACCATCACCGCGCCGCTGTGCTTGCCGATGTTGGTCAGCGACTCCTGGAGGATGCGCAGCACCTGCATCTCCTGGTTGGCCGGCAGGGTCACCTCGGAGCACTGGCGCTGGAAGAAGACGGTGATCCCGCTCTGCCGGCGGAAGCGCTCGATCACCCCCTCGATGGCGGGGATCAGGCCGCGTTTGTCGATCGGCGCGCGGAAGTGGGCGAGCAACTCGCGTAGCTCGGTGTTGGCCTCCTCCAGGCCGTTGCGGATGCGCAGCACCTCCTGGCGGGCGTCCTTCACCTTCTCGCTCTCGACGCTCTGCTCCAGGGTCTGCTCGAGCATCTTCACCTGGAAGCGCAGCGAGGCCAGCGTCTGCGCCAGCGAGTCGTGCAGCTCGTGGGCGAGCAGGGTGCGCTCCTGCATGATCGACAGGCGCTGCGACTCCTTGTCGAGGCGCGCCTTCTCGATCGCCATGCCGAGGTGGCGGCCGATCGAGGAGAGGAGGTTGTCCAGCTCGTCCTTGAGCGCCAGGTCGGCGTGGTCGACGAACAGGTTGTAGACCCCCAGGGTGCGGTCCTGGTAGCGCAGCGGCACCGCCAGCATGTGGGCGTCGCCATGGCCGTTGAGCGGCAGCGTGCCACCCTTGGCGCACTGGCCGATGTCGTGTTGGCAGAGGATCTCCCCCTGGGCCAGGGCGCTGCCGCAGAGGCACTGGTTGACCGGGATGCGGTTCTCCCGGTCGACGAAGTCGGGGTCGAGGCCGAGGCTCGCCACCAGCCGCATCTGGCCGTCGTCGTCGAGCAGCCGTACGGTGGCGGCGTGGGCGTCGACCACGTCCTTGAGGGTGTGGAGGAAGCGGGTGAGCAGGTCGTCGAGGTCGCGGGCGGCGTTGAGGTTGGCGGCCAGCTCGTAGAGGATCTCCAGCGAGCGGGTCTTCTGGGCAAGGCGGCGGGTGTGCTTGACCACCCGGCTCTGCATGTCCTGGGAGAGGGTCTGCAGCTCCTCGCTGAGGTTGTTGACGTCCAGCGCCAGCTTGGTCAGCTCGCCGCCGCGGGGGATCGGCATGCGCGCCGAGAGATCCCCCTCGCGCATGCGCCGCGCCCACTGGCGCAGGGTGTCCATCGGCTCCAGCAGGCAGCGCCGCACCCGCAGATAGGAGAGCAGCGCGACGGTGATGCCGCCGGCCACCAGCAGCAGCTGCAGGGTGAAGAGGGCGGCGGCGGACTCGGGGTTGCGGGCCATCATCAGGCCGGTCAGCGCCACGCCGACGAGGATCACGCCGAGGCCGGCGAACTGGAGCGTCAACACCCGGCCCCAACGCCCGGAAGGGATGCGGTGGCGGCGAGGTGCGGAGGATCTTTCCCGCTCGGTCGGGGCGGTGGGGAGGACGGGGTCGGTGGGGGTGACGGACATGGCGGTCTTGGCGGAGGGGATGATAGTGGTTTGACCGCTCCGATGATCGCGAGGTTTCCGGGGAGAGGTCGCTGTTGGAGATTCCCAGGTTAAAGGTGAAAGGCAAAAGGTTAAAGGGCCTTCGATCGAGGCCCTCACGGTTTTGCTGCTGTGCCGGTTGAGCGGAGAAGGTCGGTACGGCCCCTCTTGCCTTTCACCTTTGCCCCTTGACCTTTGACCTCTCCCTGACGAACTCGACGAAGCGGCCGGCCCAGCGGTTGCCGGCCACGTCGCGCAGGTGGGCGTAGCAGGCCAGGGTGTTGCGGTGGCGGATGCCGTCGTGACGGCCGTTGATGCCGTAGCCGCGCAACACCTCGTAGACGTACTCCACCTCTCCCAGGTTCTCCAGGCTGGAGTGGTGGAACTCGTGGGCGAAGATCTCCGCAGGTGCGGCGCCCGCGGCGGCCAACGGCCAGGGGGCGTTGGCGCGCTCGCGCAGGCGGACGTAGCCGCGTCCCCGGGGGCGCTCGTGCATCCGGCAGTCGGCGGGCAGTGCGCCGACCATGGCGTGGCGGCGGCCGTCCCACTCGATGGCGCGGGTGAGGTACATCAGGCCGCCGCATTCGGCGTAGACCGGAAGTCCCCCTTCGATCGCTGCGCGGATCTCCCCGCGCAGGGTGGCGTTGCCCTCCAGGGCCTCCATCTGGGTTTCCGGGAAGCCACCGCCGATGAACAGACCGTCCACCTCCGGCAGGTGGGGGTCGTGGAGTGCATCGAAGAAGCGCAGCTCGGCGCCCGCTGCCTCCAGGGCCTCCAGGTCTCCCGGGTAGTAGAAATTGAAGGCCGCGTCGAGTGGGATGCCGATACGCACACCATGCTCGGGAAGGAGGGGGGGCAAAGCGGTGACCGGAGCGGGGGAGGGGGCCTCGGCGGCCAGATCGAGCAGCGCGTCGAGGTCCACCTGGTCGGCGATCTGGCGGCCGATCTCTCCGATGAAGGTGTCCGCGGAGGCCGATTCGCGGCTCGGCACCAGCCCCAGGTGGCGTTCGTCGATGGCGAGGAGCGGGTTGCGCTGTACCGCGCCGATCACCCGGATGTCGGTGTAGGCCTCGACCACCGCTCGCAACTTCGACTCATGGCGCGCCCCGCCCACCTGATTGAAGATCACCCCGGCAATGTTGATTTCAGGATCGAACGCCTGATAGCCGAGCAGCAGCGGGGCGACCCCGCGGGTCATGCCGCGGGAGTCCACTACCAGTACCACCGGGGCATCGAGCAGCTTGGCCAGCGCCGCATTGGAGTTGCTGCCGTCCAGGGCGAGCCCGTCGTAGAGTCCCTTGTTGCCCTCGATCAACCCGACGTCCGCACCCGCCATGTGGCGGGCAAACTCGTAGACGATCTCGGGTCGCTCCTGGGTGTAGAAATCGAGGTTGTGGCAGGGGCGTCCGGCGGCGCGCCCGAGCCACATCGGGTCGATGTAGTCCGGGCCTTTCTTGAACGGCTGCACCGCCACCCCGCGGGCGGCGAGCGCCGCGCACAGGCCGATGGAGACGGTGGTCTTGCCCGAGGACTTGTGGGCGGCGGAGATGTAGAAGTGAGCCACGATAATTGTTGGAAAAGAAAAGATTTCAACCGCAGATGCACGCAGATTGACGCAGATTCAAACGAGAAAAATCTGCGTGAATCTGCGTTGATCTGCGGTTAGGTTTTTCCTTTTTTCGTGAGGTACGGAAAAATCATATCTGCGGTTCATTTGGCCTGCGTCAGGCGGGCCAGCGCTTGTCGCGGGCGGCCCACATCTCGCGGGCCGCATCCATCGCGGCCTCCTGGTCGGCGGCCTTGCCCATCAGCTTGAGGGCGATGGCCAGGGTGCCGATCACCGCCGCCTCGCCGTATTCGTGGTCGAGGTTCCCCTCCCACAGCGTCTTCAGGTCGGCGTTGTTCAGCTCCTCTTCGTTGACGTGACGCTGCTTGAACATCGCCGGCCACTCCTCGCTGCCGGCCTTGCCGTCGTGGATCACGCGCGCCTCGCAGACCATGTCGGGGTTGCGCTCCACCTCGCCGCCGTCTCCCTTGATCACCACCATGTAGGGCTGGCCGAGGATCTCGCAGGCGTCCTGGTGGATTCCCAGGTAGCCGCGATGGAAGATGCTCTGCATGGAGTAGGGGGCGGCGAAGGGGTTGATCATCCGGCCGACGGTGTGGACCGGCGAGCGCAGGCCGAGCAGCGGGCGGTATTCGATCACCTCCTGGAGCTTCGGCACCATCACCGCCAGCGGCATGTAGGCGAAGTTGCGCGCCTCCAGCTCGGTTTTCGCCTGCTCCATGCTCGCGCACACCGGCAGGCCCAGCTCGCGCAGGGTGTCCTCGGTGTAGATGCGCCCCTCGGTGTGGCCGGTGGTGCCCTGCATGAAGATGCGCACGCCATTGGCGGCCAGCGTCAGGGCGGCGAGCAGGAACCAGGGGTGGTGGCGGCGCTTGCCGGCGTAGGAGGACCAGTCGAGATCCACCGGGCGGTCCAGCTCGGGGAGGGTGATGGTCTCGCGGATGGCGCGGACGAAACCGGCGACCTCCGCCCCGGTCTCCTCCTTCACCCGCATCAGCATGAGGAAGGCGCCGAGCTGAATCGGCTCCACCTCGCCGGCGAGGATCATGCGCATGGTCTCCTGCGCCTCCTCTTCGGTGAGCGCGCGCGATCCGTTCTTGCCCTTGCCGAGGATGCGGACGTACTGGGCGAAAGGGTGTTCCTGGGTCATGGGGTCAACTCCGGCCGGATTCGATGAAGATGGGGAGATTATGGGGGTAGGGGAGGGCGATAAAAAGGCCTGAGCGGGGAGCGAGTGGCGGTCGGCGTGTCGTCGCAACGGTTGCCGCTGGTGGTGGTGGCCGAAAGGGTGTGGTGGATTTCGCTATCGCTCTTCCCACCCGGATGACGAGGTGACGACGTTAGGGCGAGTGTCATCGCTCACGGCGCAAACGGCACGCCCCATAGAGCAAATGATCGTAGCGCCTGAACGGAAAAGGGGCGCGGCAGGGGGAGAATCCCCCGCCGCGCCCCTTTTCCGTTCAGGCGCTACGATTTAGTAGCCGCCCTTGCGACGGCTCTCGGGCAGGCCGCCGATCTTGCCGGCCTGCTTGGAGGGCTGCATCGGGAACAGCGTGTAGAGGTCCTTGGAGTTGACCTTCTCGCCCCACTTGTCACTCATCGCCTTGACGATGTTGCGGTCGTTGGGCTGGTTGCCGCCGTTGTTGATGTACTCGTCGCGCAGGAAGTTGATCAGGTCCCACGCCTTCTCGGAAAGCTCGACACCCTCGGCAGCGGCGATGGCGGCGGCCACCTCCTCGTTCCACTCGTTGATGTCGTTCAGGTAACCGTTGGCGTTGCACTCGATGGTCTTGCCACCCACTTCGTAGGCCATTGCTCGTTCTCCTCAGTCGTATGGTTTTTCGAGTCTTCAATCAATGCCCCGCTATGGGGGCGGAGCCGGCGTTTTTCAACGTCCGGCCGGGTTGCATCTGCGCAGCCCGCTATTTTTTCACAGATTTGTGTGGGAGGAAAATCCCGCAGCCCAGTTTTCTGTAGGGGCCGGCGCCGCTCTCCTGGAGGCGGAACGACTCTTCCAGGCGCAGATCGGCCAGCAGTACGCTGCGTGCCGCAATCTCCCCCTCGGGGGTGGTGATCGACGCACCCTTGCCGCAGACCAGCTTGCGGGCGCGAATGTCCCGTGTCTCCAGCTCGCGAACCACCTCCCGCAGAAAGGTCTCCTCGTCGGCGGGGCCGGCGACGTAGCGGGCGTAAAGGTTCACTTCGCGGCTCAAAGGTCGTTCCGAGGCCTGCTTGAGGGTAAGGTTGCAGTCGTCGACGGCGAGCTCCTGGCCGCACAACACGCGCGCCTCGTCGATCCGAGCCGCCGGTAAACGGAGGACGAAGCGGGTTCGGCGGGAGGGGTAGAAATAGGCCTCGCCAGCCTCCTCGGGGCCGGTCCAGCCGTTGCCGGAGTCTGCCGGAAAGATGTGCTGGATACCGGCCTCCACCTCCTCGTCCAGCCAGGGGAGCCGATCGACTACCGCTCGGTAGAGGGTGTAGCCGTGGTCCACCGGCAGCCGGCGGCTCTCCATCTGGAAGACCAGATCGACGATTCGAGTCGGGACGCTGAGTTCCTGTTCCTCTTCTTCTTGCCAGTACATGGGCGGGGCTACCCTTCACCGTCCTGGCGGCCCGCCCACTCCAACATGGCGTTGGCCCAGGTGGTGGCGGTGTCGGCATCCAGTTCGAGGGTGGTGAAACGCTTGCCCTCCTTGATGCGCACCGAGAGCAGCGGCATGCCCCCATCGTAGGTCGATTCGGAGATCGTGATCTCCTTGTTGAAGGGGGCGTTGAACTTGATGGTTTCCATCATAATCTCTTTCTGAATCAATGTATTGAAGTTGCTATAGGCGGCCGGTGAAGACCGACTCCAGGACCTCCTCCCAGTTCTCCGGGGTGTCCGGATAGGATGGCTTGACGTCGATGCGGAAGAACCGTTCCCCCTGGCGGGCCCGCTCCTTCACCGCCTCCAGCAGCTCGTCGAAGCTGTCGAGATCGTGCCGTTGCAACATCAGTTCGCTCAAATTCAGCATATTCGGTTACCTTGTCTCGTCGGTTTGTGAGGTATCCAGCCGGCGGTGCCGGTCCTGCCGGGGCGAGCTGGAAGCGGTGGACGTGGCATTGGCGGTGGAGGGAGGCCCCTCAACAGCCTGTATATATATAAGGAGTAATTTCCCCGCTTGGAAGCGGCCTTTGGATCCGAGCTACCCTTGTTTTCCTTCTCCAGGTGAGCCTCGAAGAGGAAGGGGGTTGGTAAAATTACTATATGTAGTACTCACCTCAGTGGTCGACTACCGCCCGTGGGAAGGAAAGGGGTTGGGTGACATCAAGGGTGTCTTTTGCTCCGCCGCGGATCGATTGCCAAGTGCCGGTCGAGTTTGCCTTGTGATGAGAAAAAATGGAGGCGTATCCCCCCAATGGCAACCCCTCCCTTGGGGGTAGCCGGAAAACAGTAGTAAAAAAGCATGAGCTAATATTTCTATCCGTTTGTTTTTACAAACGAACGTTCGAAAGCAGGGGAGGGGGGCATGTCCCGCAGTTGGAGCGGTGGTTGGTCGGCAATATCCCCTTTGGGGTATGCGTATTCCCTTTTCTTCCACCCCATCAGACAGATATCCACCCCTTGACGACGCTTTTACACTTTTCCGCCATTCACGGCAGGAAACCGTACATCGAACGAATTTATGGTTTTTATGCAGTGCGACCACGGCTATATTCTGGTCGGCTAGTGAATAACACTGGCGGATCAAGCCCGTAAGCGGAGCGAACGAAACCAGCACTCCGCCGGGACTTGCCCAAATTCAGTCTTGACGAGGAGAAAACTGATGGCGAAGAAGATGCACGACACTCCGATGCTGGATCAGCTGGAAAGCGGCCAGTGGCCCAGCTTTGTCTCTGGTCTGAAGCGTCTGGCCCAGGACAACGACATGATGGTCGATCTGCTTGGTCAGCTGGAGACCTCTTACGAGACCCGCAAGGGTTACTGGAAGGGCGGCACCGTCGGTGTCGTCGGCTACGGCGGCGGCGTCATCCCCCGCTTCACCGAGCTCCTCGACGAGAACAAGAAGCCCCTCTACCCCGATGCCGCCGAGTTCCACACCCTGCGCATCATGCCCGCCCCCGGCTTCCACTACACCTCCGACCTGCTGCGCAAGTTCTGCGACGTGTGGGAGAAGTACGGTTCCGGCCTGCTCTGCATCCACGGCCAGTCCGGTGACCTGATGCTCCAGGGCTGCTCCACCGACAACGTTCAGCCCTGCTTCGACGAGATCAACGAGATGGGCTTCGACATGGGTGGCGCCGGTCCCGCCCTGCGCACCGCCACCTCCTGCGTCGGTCACGCCCGCTGCGAGCACTCCAACTACGACGAGTACCGCGCCCACCGCCAGCTGATCAACGCCTTCCTCGACGACATGCACCGTCCGGCCCTTCCCTACAAGTGGAAGTTCAAGTTCTCCGGCTGCGCCAACGACTGCTCCAACGCCACCCAGCGCGCCGACGAGGCGATCATCGGCACCTGGCGCGACGACATGAAGGTGAACCAGGACGAGGTCAAGAACTACGTGGCCGCCAAGGGCCGCAAGTACGTCATCGACAACGTCATCACCCGCTGCCCGACCCAGGCCCTGAGCCTCAACGACGACGACACCCTGAACGTCGACAACAAGGCCTGCGTCCGCTGCATGCACTGCATCAACGTGATGACCAAGGCCCTCGCCCCCGGCGACGACAAGGGCGTCACCGTGCTGGTCGGCGGCAAGCGCACCCTGAAGATCGGCGACCTGATGGGCACCGTCATCGTCCCCTTCATGCCGCTGAACACCGAAGAGGACTGGGAGGCCCTGGAAGAGCTCTCCGGCAACATGATCGACTTCTTCGCCGAGAACGCCCTGGAGCACGAGCGTGTCGGTGAAATGATCGACCGCATCGGTCTGGTGAACTTCATCGAGGGTCTCGGCCTCGAGGTGGATCCCAACATGATCAACCAGCCGCGCACCAACCCCTACGTGCGCACCGACGACTGGAACGAAGAAGCCGCCAAGTGGGAAGCCCGCAAGGCCGGCTGATTCCAGCCGCCCTTGTCCCACGACCCGACGCCCCTCCCCGGCAGCCGCCGGGGGGGCGGTAAAAAACCCAAGTTTTTGTTCTGAATAAGTAGTATTTGGAGGTCAGTATGTCTGCACCCCGTATGCCCGATGAGACTGGTGTACCGGACTGGAAGCCCTATATGCACCCGGTTCTGGAGAAGAACTACGGTCAATGGGCCTATCACGAGCGTCCCAAGAACGGTGTTCTTCTGCACGTCGCCAAGAGCGGTGACAAGGTCTGGACCATCAAGGCGGGTACCGCCCGCCAGATGGACGTCCACACCGTGCGCGCGCTGGCCGACATCGCCGACAACTTTGCCGACGGCTACATCCGTTTCACCGTGCGTGCCGCCGCCGAGTTCATGGTCACCGACGAGTCCAAGGTCGATGCCCTGATCCAGGCCTGTGAGGATGCCGGCTTCCCCGTGGGCGGTACCGGTCCCTCGGTTCGCGTGCTCTCCCACACCCAGGGCTGGATGCACTGCGACATCCCCGGCACCGACGCCTCCGGCGTGGTGAAGGCGCTGATGGACGAGCTGTTCGACGAGTTCAAGAACCAGGACATGCCGAACCACGTCCACCTGACCACCTCCTGCTGCCAGATCAACTGCGGTGGCCAGGGCGACATCGCCATCAACATCCAGCACACCAAGCCGCCGAAGATCAACCACGATCTGGTGGCCAACGTCTGCGAGCGTCCCTCCGTCGTCGCCCGTTGCCCGGTGGCCGCGATCCGTCCCGCGATGGTCAACGGCAAGCCCTCCCTCGAGGTCGACGAGAAAAAGTGCGTCTGCTGCGGCGCCTGCTTCCCGCCCTGCCCCCCGATGCAGATCAACGATCCGGAGTTCTCCAAGATCGCCGTCTGGGTCGGTGGCAAGCACTCCTCCACCCGTTCCAAGCCGATGTTCCACAAGCTGGTGGCCGCCGGTATCCCGAACAACCCCCCGCGCTGGCCCGAGGCCGCCGAGGTGGTGAAGAAGATCCTCGGCGCCTACAAGGAGAACGCCAAGGATTGGGAGCGCATGGGCGAGTGGGTCGAGCGTATCGGCTGGGGCCAGTTCTTCGAGCTGACCGGCCTGCCCTTCACCAAGTACCACGTGGACAACTGGCGTGGTGGTCGCGCGAACCTGAATGCTTCCGCGCACCTGCACTTCTAAGTTCCACGTATTACTGAAGAGGAAGGGACCGAATGAAATTCGGGATTATGGTCAACGAAGGGCCCTATCAGCACCAGTCCGCCGATAGCGCCTACCAGTTCACCAAGGCCGCCCTGGAGAAGGGACACGAGATCTTCCGTGTCTTCTTCTACCACGACGGGGTGAACAACTCCACGCGCCTTACCACTCCCCCGCAGGACGATCGTCACATCGTCAACCGTTGGGCGGAGCTGAAGGAGAAGTACGATCTGGATCTCGTGGTCTGCGTCGCCGCCGCCCAGCGTCGCGGCATCGCGGATGCCGACGAGTCCAAGCGTAACGGTAAGGACGCCGACAACCTTCACCCCGCGTTCCGCATCTCCGGCCTCGGTCAGCTGATCGAAGCCGGGATCGAGTCGGATCGTCTGGTGGTGTTCGGCGACTAAGGCGGGGAGTAGAGCAATGAGTGATGTGAAAAAGTTCCTGTACGTGAACCGCAAGGCTCCGTATGGCACGGTCTACGCCCTGGAGTCACTGGAGGTGGTGCTGATCGGTGCCGCCTTCGAACAGGACGTCAGCATGGTGTTCATGGACGACGGGGTCTATCAGCTGAAGAAGGGCCAGAACACCGACGGTGTGGAGATGAAGAACTTCTCGCCCACCTACCGTGCGCTGGAAATGTACGACGTCGAGAAGCTTTACGTCGACCAGGCCTCCCTGGAGGCCCGCGGCCTGAGCGCCGACGACCTGCTGGTGGATGTCGAAGTGATGAACGCCGAACAGATCGCGGACCTGATGGAAGATCAGGACGTGGTCCTGTCGTTCTGAGGAGACGGAAACCATGATGCTTCATACCGTTAACAAGTCGCCCTTCATGAGCAACAACCTGGACAGCTGTCTGCAGATGGCCAAGAAGGGTTCCGCCATCCTGCTGTTCGAGGATGGGGTGTTCGCCGCGCTGAAGGGCACCGCGCACGCCGATAAGGTGTCCGCCGCCAACGCCGAGACCCCGGTCTACGTGCTCGGTCCCGACCTCGCCGCCCGCGGCTTCAGCGAGGACGCGGTGATCGACGGCGTCAAGGTGGTGGACTACGCCGGCTTTGTGGATCTCGCCGTCGAGCACGACAAGGTCCAGGCCTGGGTCTAACCGGGTAATTGAGTTCTAAACGTTAAACACGAGGAGATTTAAGCATGGCATACGAAGTGAATGGCCAGTCTTTCGAGGCCGATGAAGAGGGTTACCTGGTCAACCTCGCCGACTGGAACAAGGACCTCGCCGTCCTGATCGCCAAGGACGAGGGCATCGAGATGACCGAGCAGCACTGGGAAGTGGTCGAGTTCCTGCGCGAGTACTACAACGAGTACCAGATCGCCCCGGCCGTCCGCGTGCTGACCAAGGCCATCGGCAAGAAGCTGGGTCCGGACAAAGGCAACAGCAAGTACCTCTACGAGCTGTTCCCCTACGGTCCCGCCAAGCAGGCCTGCAAGATCGCCGGTCTGCCCAAGCCGACCGGCTGCATCTAATCGTCCTCAGCGGACATTAGATCGGTAAGAGGGGGGCGTTCGGCGCCCCCCTCTTCCAGAATCCGATTACGCAATACCCGAATCGAGAAGTGGAGAACGAGTCCATGTCTTTGCTGTACGCACTGCTCTTTTATGTAGCGACAGCGGTGTTTATCGGTGGCCTGGCGCTGCGGATCCGCCAATACTGGCAGACCCCCGCCCCCCTCAAGATTCCCACGATGCCCGCCCCCCTCAACAACGGCGGGGTCGCCCTGCGGATGACCCGCGAGGTCGTCCTGTTCGAGAGCCTGTTCAAGTCCAACAAGTGGATCTGGCTCTTCGGTTGGCTCTTCCACGTCGGTTTGGCCCTGGTGTTGCTGCGTCACGTCCGCTACTTCCAGGCCGACGTGTGGGGGATCATCACCCTGATCCAGCCGTTCGGCAAGTACGCGGCCTTCGCCATGGTGGCGGGCCTCGGCGGCCTGCTTGCCCGCCGCATCGTGGTCGAGCGCATTCGCTACATCTCGCAGCCGTCGGACTTCCTGATGCTGTTCCTGCTGCTCGGCATCGGCATCAGCGGCGCGACCATGACCTTCGTCGCCCACGATACCGACATCATCGGGGTGAAGGCCTTCTTCCTCGGCCTGATGCGTTTCGACCTGAGCAACCCGCTGCCGGCCAGCGGTCCGCTCTACGTCCACCTCTTCCTGGTGGCGACGCTGATGATCATCTTCCCCTTCAGCAAGCTGCTGCATGCCCCGGGGATCTTCTTCAGCCCGACCCGCAACCAGGCGGACAACGCCCGCGACAAGCGCCACATCGCGCCGTGGGCCAAGGAGCTGGAGCGCTAGGGCGCCCGCTTCAGTCCGACTGTAGATCGAACCACGATCCGAACCGTATTTAGCTTGGAAGGAGCACAGCGTGGCTGACTTCGAGACTCCAGAGTATCGGGAATTCAACGATATTCCCGCCCTGAAACCGGATGCGATGGCGCACTCCAGTCCGTTCGTGGCGAAGCCCGACCACCAGACGGACCTCGGTTTCCCCGGTGAGCTGGTCGACGACTGGCATGACAAGGCGATCGCCAAGCTGGGCGAGCTGACCCAGAAGTTCCGCGGCCTGCGGGTGTTTCTCGATTCGTGCGTGAAGTGCGGCTCCTGCACCGACAAGTGCCACTACTTCATCGGCACCCACGACCCGAAGAACATGCCGGTGGCCCGCCAGGATCTGCTGCGCCGGGTCTACCGCCGCCACTTCACCCTGGCCGGCAAGCTGTTCCCCAAGCTGGTCGGCGCCGAGGACCTGACCCGCGAGATGCTCGATGAGTGGCACAGCTACTTCCATCAGTGCTCGCAGTGTCGCCGCTGCTCGGTGTTCTGCCCCTACGGCATCGACACCGCCGAGATCTCGATGGCGGCCCGCGAGATCCTCGACTCCATCGGCTACGGTCAGAAGTACTGCAACGAGATCATCGGCAAGGTCCACAAGATCGGCAACAACCTCGGTCTGCCCGGTCCCGCGCTGAAGATGACCGTCGAGGGATTGGCCGAGGACGTGATGGACGACGACGGTGTCGAAGTCGCCTTCCCGGTGGACCAGGAGGGTGCCGACATCCTGCTGATCACCCCGTCGGCCGACTTCTTCGCCGAGCCGCACATGGACGGCCTGATCGGTTACGCCAAGGTGTTCCACGAGGCCGGCGTCAGCTGGACGCTCAGCTCCTACGCCTCCGAGGGCGCCAACTTCGGCATGTTCATCGGCTCCTACGAGCAGATGCGCAAGGTGGCCCAGCGTATCCACAAGGCGGCGGTCGATCTCAAGGTCAAGCGCATCGTGGTCGGCGAGTGCGGCCACGCCTGGCGCGTCGCCTACAGCTTCTGGAACACCCTGGCCGCGGTTGGCCACGGCGCGGCGGCGGACGACGAGTACGCGCGCCAGCTGCAGGATCAGCTCGACCCCAACTACCCGGTGCCGCAGCACATCTGCGAGTTCACCAACGACCTGATCCAGCGCGGCAAGCTGGAGCTGGATCCGAGCGCCAACGACCACATGACGCTCACCTTCCACGACTCGTGCAACGTCGCCCGCGCCTCGCGCATGGGTGACTTCCCCGGTGGCCAGTTCGTCATTCCGCGCAACGTGATCAAGGCGGTGTGCAACAACTACGTGGACATGGATCCCGACACCATCCACGAGAAGACCTTCTGCTGCGGCGGCGGCGGCGGTCTGCTCACCGACGACCTGATGGAGATCCGCGTCAAGGGTGCACTGCCCCGCATGGAGGCGCTGAGCAAGGTGGTGGAGGAGAACGGGGTGACCAACCTCGCGGCCATCTGTGCCATCTGCAAGAGCCAGTTCACCAAGGTGCTGCCCTACTACAAGATGCCGATGGACATGATCGTCTCGGTCCATCAGCTGGTCAGTAACGCCATCAAGCTCGACAAGGAGCCCGGTGGCGCCAACCGCAGGTAGCGGTCGGCAAACAACGGTAATCGATCGGCGGCGGCCGACCCGCCGCCAGACCACTCAATTTGAATCCATTGGTACGGGAGAAGTAAGCGATGGCGACTTCCAGCGACGACATGAAGACTATGAATTTCCGCCGCTACGAGGAGGGTGATTTCGAGCACCGTCCGTGGCAGGAAGAGATCTGGCAGGCGGGCTGGACCCACAAGTGCCCGACCTACGTTCACCGCACCCCCCCGTGCCAGGGCAGCTGCCCCTCCGGCCACGACATCCGCGGCTGGCTGGACATCGTGCGCGGCATCGAGAAGCCCTCCGGCGAGAAGAGCTGGCAGGAGTACGCCTTCGAGCGCATGACGCTCTCCAACCCCTTCCCGGCGATCATGGGCCGCGTCTGCCCGGCCCCCTGCCAGGACGGCTGCAACCGCAACCAGGTCGAGGACTTCGTCGGCATCAACTCGGTCGAGCACTTCATCGGCAACTGGGCGCTGGAGAACGGGATGAAGTTCACCGCCGGCGCTGATACCGGCAAGAAGGTCGCCATCGTCGGTGGTGGCCCCGGCGGTCTCGCCGCCGCCTACCAGCTGCGCAAGATGGGCCACGGCGTGACCCTGTTCGACGAGCACAGCGAGCTCGGCGGCATGATGCGCTACGGCATCCCCGGCTACCGTACCCCGCGCAACGTCCTCGACGGCGAGATCCAGCGCATCGTCGACATGGGCGTCGAGGTGAAGACCGGCACCCGCGTCGGCCGCGAAGTGACCATGGAGCAGATCGAGAGCGACTACGACGCGGTGGTCTGGGCGATCGGTGCGCAGGCCGGTCGCGCGCTGCCCATCGACGGCGCCGACGCCGACAACTGCATCACCGGCGTCGCCTTCCTCGAGGCCTTCAACGACGGCCGCCTGCAGCACGTCACCGGCAAGGTGATCGTCATCGGTGGTGGCGACACCTCCATCGACGTCGCCTCCGTCGCCCGCCGCCTCGGCCACATCACCGTCGAGAACGAGAACGAGCGTCCCGAGTACGTGGTACTCGGCCAGACCGCCCACGACGTCGCCTCCACCGCCAAGCGCGAGGGCGCCGACGTGCTGCTGATGTCCCGCCAGCCGGTCGACAAGATGAACGCCGCCCAGCATGAGATCGAAGACGCCCTGCGCGAAGGTGTCGAGATCAAGGGTGCGTTGACCCCGGTCTCGGTGGTCAAGGACGCCTCCGGCCGTGCCATCGCCCTGAAGGTCGCCGACCTCGACTACTCCACCGGCAAGGCCGTGGTGGTCGAAGGCTCCGAGCGCGACATCGAATGCGACCTGGTCGTCGCCGCCATCGGCCAGACCGGTGACTTCACCGGCATCGAGGCGATGGGCAACGAGCGCGGCCTGATCGACTCCGACAAGAACTTCCAGGTCGCCGGCAAGCCGGGCCACTTCGTCTGCGGTGATGCGGTCCGCCCGCACCTGCTGACCACCGCCATCGGCCAGGCCTCCATCGCCTGCGAATCGGTCGACCACTTCCTCAAGAACCAGGCCGTCGGCAAGCGTCCCAAGGTCGACGTCCACCACTTCAACCTGCTCGGCAAGCTGAAGGAGTGGAACTTGGCGCCCGAGGAGTTCAAGCGCCTCGATCCCGAGGAGATCAAGAAGGCCGAGGGTTTCGCCAAGGAGATCGACCTGGGCCAGCGCGGCACCTCCGATGCCAAGTTCGCGGTGCACAACTACGAGGACCGCTCCTTCAACGACATCATCCCGTCGGATGAGCTGTTCCTGGGCCACTTCACCTACACCCCGCGCCACATCCGCGACAACATCGAGGTGAGCGCCGAGGAGGTGCTGGGCCATTTCGAAGAGCGTCTGGTGGCGCTCACCGAGGAGGACGTGGTGGCCGAGGCCAAGCGCTGCATGAGTTGCGGCATGTGCTTCGAGTGCGACAACTGCGTGGTCTACTGCCCGCAGGACGCGGTGCAGAAGACCCCGCGTGGCGAGTCGACCACCGGTCGCTACGTCTTCACCGACTACTCCAAGTGCATCGGCTGCCACATCTGCGCCGACGTCTGTCCCACCGGCTACATCCAGATGGGTATGGGTGACTGATGATGACTATCGCTTCCACCGTGAAGCGCTGGCTCCTGGCCGCGGTCGGTTTGTCGCTCCTGGCGGCGGCCGCCTCGGCGGGCGCCGAGGGGCGTACGCCGCTCCCGGTCGTCCCCAAGGCCAAGGGGGACCAGTGCGTCGAAGATCCCGGGTACATGCGCCGCCACCACATGGAGCTGCTCATGCACCAGCGCGACGATACGCTGCGCCGCGGGATCCGGACCACCCGGTACAGCCTCAAACACTGTCTCTCCTGCCACGTCCCGAGCGTCGAGGAGAAGAAGGTGGAGTTCGGCAGCAATGAGCACTTCTGCTCCTCCTGTCACAACTACGCAGCGGTGCGGATCGACTGTTTCGAGTGCCACGCCACTCAGCCCTCCGGCACCACCGCCGCCAGCGAATAAGGCAGCCGCCGCGTCGAGCCGACTCGTCGGACGACCGGGTAGCCGAACGGACTATCGAATCGGGTAACCCATCCGGAACAGCCACCGGAAAAGTGATTAGCCGCGAAAGCAGCGAAGGGTAACGTTTCCTATGCACGACCAGCAGTCCAGCAATCAGCACGCCGCTGAAGCCGATCAGGCGCGCCGCGACTTCCTCAAGAAGGGCGCCCTGGCCGCCGGCGTCGCCATCGCCCCCGGCGTGATGCTGATGGGCGGCGCCCAAGCGCGCCCCGCCGATCAGCCGGCCACCAGCGCCAACCGCTGGGGTCTCCTTATCGACACCCGCAAGTGCAAGAGCGATTGCGACGCCTGCGTCGCGGCCTGCGCCACCGAAAACGGCCTGCACGGCCACCACGCCCGTGCCGAGCAGACGGTGCAGTGGATCCGCAAGGTGGAGGTGAAGGACAAGTCCTCCGGCTTCGCCGCCTCGCTGCCGGTGATGTGCCAGCACTGCGCGGAGCCGCCCTGCGTCGACGTCTGCCCCACCGGCGCCTCGATGAAGCGTGCCGACGGCATCGTCCTGGTGGACAAGCACATCTGCATCGGCTGCCGCTACTGCATGATGGCCTGCCCCTACAAGGCGCGCTCGTTCAACCACGAGCACACCACCGGCCAGAAGGAGTACTCGCCGCGCGGGCAGGGCACCGTCGAGGCCTGCACCCTGTGCGTCCACCGGGTCGATGCCGGCGGCATCCCGGCGTGTGCCGAGGCGTGCCCCAGCGGCGCCATCACCTTCGGCGACCTCAACGACCCCGAGAGCGAGATCTCCCGCAAGGTGCGCGCCGAGGCGAGCACCCAGATCCGCGCCGACTTCGGCCTCAATCCGGGCGTCCGCTACCAGGGCATCTGAACCTGGACTATCCGACCTGGCGCAACGCAACGCTTTGGTGAACCAATGAAAAAGAGCATCGCTTTTCACGAGATCGACGGCCGCGGGATGGGCTATTGGGGCCTCCTCGGCGGTCTCGGCGCGCTGGTCCTGATGGGCCTCGGCGCCGCCTTCTACATGGAGCACAACGGTCACTGGGTGACCGGTATGGACAACCAGGTGGTGTGGGGCATGCCCCACGTCTTCGCCGTGTTCCTGATCGTCGCCGCCTCCGGCGCGCTCAACATCGCCTCCATCTCGTCGGTCTTCAACAAGAAGGTCTACAAGCCGCTGGCGCCGCTCTCCGGCCTGCTCGCCATCGCGCTGCTGGCCGGCGGCCTGATGGTGCTGGTGCTCGACCTGGGGCGCCCCGACCGGCTGATCGTGGCGATGACCCACTACAACTTCAAGTCGATCTTCGCCTGGAACATCATCCTCTATAACGGCTTCTTCGCCATCGTCGCGGTCTACCTGTGGATGATGATGGAGAAGAAGATGAACCGCTACAGCAGCAAGGTCGGCTTCTTCGCCTTCCTCTGGCGGCTGATCCTCACCACCGGTACCGGCTCCATCTTCGGCTTCCTGGTCGCCCGCCAGGCCTACGACGCCGCGATCCTGGCGCCGATGTTCGTCATCATGTCCTTCGCCTTCGGCGCGGCGATCTTCCTGCTGGTGCTGATGGCCGCCTACAAGTGGAGCGGCCGCGAGCTGGGCGACGTGGTGGTGAAGCGGCTGAAGAACCTGCTCGGCGTGTTCATCGGCGCGGTGCTCTACTTCAGCATGGTGTTCCACCTGACCAATCTCTACGCCACCGAGCACCACGGGGTCGAGGCCTTCATCCTGAGCGACGGCGGCGGCATCACCACCCTGTTCTGGTTCGGACATGTCATCGTCGGCTGCCTGATCCCGCTGGCCCTGCTCTACGCCCCGGCCACCGGCAACTCCCGTGGCGCCATCGGTCTCGCCTCGGTGCTGGTGGTGCTCGGCGGCCTGGCCCAGATGTACGTGATCATCATCGGCGGCCAGTCCTTCCCGCTGGCGCTCTTCCCCGGCATGGAGGTGACCAGCAGTTTCCACGATGGCGTGGTCAACCACTACAGCCCTACCGCCTGGGAGGTGATGCTCGGCATCGGCGGCGTCGCCATGTCGCTGGCCCTGGTCACGGTGGCGGTGAAGGTGTTGAAATTCCTCCCCGCGAGCCTCGACGACGCCACGGTGGATCCTCACTACAAGGGCGCCTAGCACGGAAAGGGGCCTCTTCCAGAGGCCCTTTTCCGCATGTGGGTGGGAAAGCAAGAAGGACCCGTTCGGGTCCTTTTCGTTGTGGGCCGGGTGTGGCTTGCGGGCTGGTGTTCGGTATAGGGCGGCCCGTGGCCGCCGCGGCGTATCCGTCGGCACCGGCCTTTCGACGGGGTACGCGGTTTCGGCCTCCGCCGTTACGAGGTCAATCCGTCGAGCAGGGCGCGCAGCTCCGCCACCTCCTCGCGCAACTCCGCCACCTCCCGCTCCAACGCCGCCAGCCGATCCCCCTTCGCCGAGTGGATCGCCTCCCGTTCTATCGGCTCATTGTTCGCGGTACCGCTCACCTCGCCGCTGAAGAGATGGGCATAGCGGGACTCCCGCCGCCCCGGCTCACGGGCCAGACGCACCACGAAGGGGCCGTCCTCGCGGGAGGCGAGCCCCTCCAGGGTCGCCTCCACCTCGCCGACGTCGGCGAAGCGGCACAGGCGCTGGGCGTGGGAACGCAGTTCGCCCGGGGTCTGCGCCCCGCGCAGCAGCAGCTCGCAGACCACCCCCAGCTCCCGGGCGGAGAAGTGGAGGGTGCCGAACTCGGTGTTGCAGAAACGGTGCCCGTACTTCGACACCCGGCTGCCGAAACCGCCCTTCTCCACCACCATCCGCTGCTTGACCAGCCCGTCGAGGGTCGCCTGCACCTCCGTTTCGTCCAGGTCGAGCACCGGCGCGCGGTTGCTCTTCTGATTGCAGGCGTTGGTCAGCGCGTTGAGCGACAGCGGGTACTGCTCCGGGGTGGTGATCTCCTTCTCGATCAGGCAACCGATGATGCGGGTTTCGATGAGGCTGAGTTCGCTCTTCAAAGGGAGATCTCCTTGGCGGGTGGGGTGGCCATTCTACGCCACCGGCGGCGCAATTCGCCGGGAACCAAGGTGCCTTCGCCGCAAACAGTCCCGATCCGACAGCCTCCTGGGCCAACCCGCCCCGCGATCAGCGCATTTTTCTCCCGAGGTCACCGAACCCGGCCGGTGAGGACGTAGGGTGTGCCGAGGTACGAGGCGCACCACCCTCCGGCCGGTGCGCCTCCTATCGTCGGCACTCCCTACCCAACTATCGGGCGGAGGTCAGCAGCATGGTGCCGAAGCTTGAGTGAGGCCCCGGCAAATTGCCGGGGAATAGAGGCCACATCCAGGATCATGTCGGCGGCGGGCTGCGCCTCGCTTCAATGAGGCCCCGGCAAATTGCCGGGGAATAGGTCGACCACCACGCCGGACCACTCGGAGAGACGGCGGCCGCTTCAATGAGGCCCCGGCAAATTGCCGGGGAATAGGTGACTTTAGCGTATTAGACATAAGTGGGCATGGATCGCTTCAATGAGGCCCCGGCAAATTGCCGGGGAATAGCGTCACCGCCGCGGGCGCTGCGCGCAGTCTTCCGACGCTTCAATGAGGCCCCGGCAAATTGCCGGGGAATAGGTCGGGATTGAGGGGATGATCCTAATGAAAAGGCCCGTTGGCTTCAATGAGGCCCCGGCAAATTGCCGGGGAATAGAGGTCATGATCTGGCCGTGACGGTGCCACCACTGGCGGGCTTCAATGAGGCCCCGGCAAATTGCCGGGGAATAGACATGGGCAAGTGCCGCGCGTGTCTTGAAGAGAGGGAGCTTCAATGAGGCCCCGGCAAATTGCCTGGGAATAGCTCATTCCCTCGGGGATGATGATCCCGGAATCGGTATGCTTCAATGAGGCCCCGGCAAATTGCCGGGGAATAGCCGTCTACCCGGATGATTTGTTCGAGGAGAATCTGCCGCTTCAATGAGGCCCCGGCAAATTGCCGGGGAATAGCGATCACGCAACTTCATTTCGTTCTGCTCCTCATTGCTTCAATGAGGCCCCGGCAAATTGCCGGGGAATAGTTCCGTCCTCGACCTTGGCAAGCAGTCCGTCGTCGACGCTTCAATGAGGCCCCGGCAAATTGCCGGGGAATAGGCATCCGACGCTCGGCGGTCGAGGCACCGTCAAGCTGCTTCAATGAGGCCCCGGCAAATTGCCGGGGAATAGCCACACCCTCCGCACGGAGGGAAACCTCACACAGCACGCTTCAATGAGGCCCCGGCAAATTGCCGGGGAATAGAGCCAAGGGGACGGCGGCCGTCGATTATCTTGGTCCGGCTTCAATGAGGCCCCGGCAAATTGCCGGGGAATAGACCAAGGAGGATGGCGATGCCTAAGGGAATCCGACTGCTTCAATGAGGCCCCGGCAAATTGCCGGGGAATAGACCGGGGCGTTATTACCCGAGGTGTTCAGCCCCTCGGCTTCAATGAGGCCCCGGCAAATTGCCGGGGAATAGAAACCCATGAAGAAGACCAGCACCGAGCAGGTCGGGCTTCAATGAGGCCCCGGCAAATTGCCGGGGAATAGTCGATGGAGTGGTTTACGTGCCGCGCGCGGAAGTTCCGGCTTCAATGAGGCCCCGGCAAATTGCCGGGGAATAGATTGAGGCTGCACCGTCAGATTTGCGCCGCCAGTCGGCGCTTCAATGAGGCCCCGGCAAATTGCCGGGGAATAGCACCACTGTCTGGCAAATGGGATGAGTATCAGAAACTGCTTCAATGAGGCCCCGGCAAATTGCCGGGGAATAGCCTCCCGCGGGGTGCTGCGGTGGTCGGCGTTATTCGTGCTTCAATGAGGCCCCGGCAAATTGCCGGGGAATAGATGGACGGGCGGCTTGACGGCCTCGCCTGCCGACTTGCTTCAATGAGGCCCCGGCAAATTGCCGGGGAATAGATAGGAAGTGGCCGACTACCTGGAGTCGACTTACCGCGGGCTTCAATGAGGCCCCGGCAAATTGCCGGGGAATAGGGGACATCATCAACGCCGCCGGCGCCCTCCCCGACCAGCTTCAATGAGGCCCCGGCAAATTGCCGGGGAATAGGACTTGAGTGATGAGGAGCTGAGCGCCGGTGCGCTCGGGCTTCAATGAGGCCCCGGCAAATTGCCGGGGAATAGAGTGGAGGGCACCCACGCGAAGCGGTGGCGCTCCTTCGCTTCAATGAGGCCCCGGCAAATTGCCGGGGAATAGAACAACAGCATGCGAGCCAAGCATGCGGTTGGGCGCGGCTTCAATGAGGCCCCGGCAAATTGCCGGGGAATAGGCGCGCCCCCTCGATCTTCTGCTACGACATTGACGGCTTCAATGAGGCCCCGGCAAATTGCCGGGGAATAGGGACGGGCGGAGTTTCCTCTTACGGGAGGAGGGCAAGCTTCAATGAGGCCCCGGCAAATTGCCGGGGAATAGAACGCGCACCCCGCGACCGCACCGAAGGAGATCAGCAAGCTTCAATGAGGCCCCGGCAAATTGCCGGGGAATAGCCGACCAACTTGTTCAACCGGGGGCAGCGCCAGCCGGCTTCAATGAGGCCCCGGCAAATTGCCGGGGAATAGTGACGGGTCCGCGCCCGTTGCCCATCAGGATTTCGCCGCTTCAATGAGGCCCCGGCAAATTGCCGGGGAATAGGGAGTCTATTAATAGCACCCCTCTACCTCGCCGTAGGCTTCAATGAGGCCCCGGCAAATTGCCGGGGAATAGATACGCGCCAGCCATCGACAGGCCCGCCGACCCGATGCTTCAATGAGGCCCCGGCAAATTGCCGGGGAATAGTTATATCTAACGACAAAAAACAGAAGTGAGAAGTTTGCTTCAATGAGGCCCCGGCAAATTGCCGGGGAATAGGAGCCAGCGGGCGGGGAACTACACGCAGCAGGCGGCGCTTCAATGAGGCCCCGGCAAATTGCCGGGGAATAGCCGCTGCATCCGCGCCGTCATCGAGTGGGGGGAGAAGCTTCAATGAGGCCCCGGCAAATTGCCGGGGAATAGGGGAGTGCAGAGCTTGGAGACGTTCCTTACGGTAGCGCTTCAATGAGGCCCCGGCAAATTGCCGGGGAATAGAGGGGGGAACGCAATGCTGGTGACCAAGATGATGAAGCTTCAATGAGGCCCCGGCAAATTGCCGGGGAATAGGGACCCTTTTGAAACCCTTGCGCCGCAAGGGTTTCAGGGCCGTTTTGCGAGCGGTCCCACCGCGTGGAAAAGTTATCCACAGAAAAGGCTCCTTCCGACCGTTTGGATATCCTGTTTTCTTCCATGTTTTCAAAGAGCTGGCGTTTTTCGAGCGGTCCCCGGGGTTTTCGTCACCACCGGACCGCTCGCAAATGACCGGCGGAGTGCCGGGTGCCGTGCCGCCTTGGCGACCCCCGTATCATGCCGTCGCACGGCGGGGGAGGGCAAGCGGGGGGCTCTACGGGGGATGCACCCCGATGGGGCGAGGGCGGAGGGGATCGCCTCTCGTCCGGCGCGTTTCCGCGAAAATCCGCAGTTCCCTTTTGCTTTTTCGGCGCTTATCTCGCACAATGCCGCCCCTGAATTTTTCCCGGGGCGCGAGTCGCGCCCCGTTTTTGTGCAAACTTTTCGGAGTAACAACCATGCGGCTGATTCTTCTGGGCGCCCCCGGTGCGGGCAAGGGTACCGTGGCCAAGATGCTGACCAAGATCGACGGCTCCGTGCAGATCTCCACCGGCGACATCCTGCGCGCCGCGGTGAAGAACGGCACCGACCTGGGCAAGAAGGCCAAGGAGTTCATGGACGCCGGCGATCTGGTGCCCGATGAGCTGATCATGGGCATCATGAAGGACCGTCTGCGCGAGGATGACTGCAAGGCCGGCTACCTGCTCGACGGCTTCCCCCGCACCATCCCCCAGGCCGAGCAGTTGAAGGTGCTGCTGGAGGAGATCGGTCACAAGCTCGACGCGGTGGTCAACCTCAACGTGCCCCGCGACGTGATCCTCGATCGCCTCACCACCCGCCGCACCTGCACCGACTGCGGTGCCATCTACAACGTCAAGTCCAACCCGCCGAAGGAAGAGGGCAAGTGCGACAAGTGCGGTGGCCCGGTGGTGCAGCGTGACGACGAGACCGAGGAGGCGATCTCCAACCGTCTCGACGTCTACAACGAGAAGACCGCCCCGCTGGCCGATTTCTACAAGGGCGAGGGGATGCTGCTCGACATCGAGGCGACCTCCTCCGACACGGTGGTCGACGCCATCAAGGGCCACGTCGGCATCTGACGGAAAGCGCGCGGCGCGCTTTCCGAGTGTGGATGAAGAGGGGCGCGACCGGCTTGCCGGTCGCGCCTTTTTTATTGGCGTGCGAGCCGGTCTGGGCGTCGAGGAGGGGTCAAGCAACCGGGGAGGGGCGGGGTCTCGGCGACTGGAATCCCCGCCGATCGCTTGCCTGCCCGGAGTCGATTTATCGCTGGCAGTTTCGCTCGACGCGGCGCCCGCGGGGCGCCCTATAGCAGGGCAGCCCGCGGGCGCCGTTGCGTATCGGGGAGGAGGGCCGTTTCATATGGCTCGCCCCAATCCCTCTTCCCTTCGTGTGAAAAGCGGCGCCTGGAAAACCACGGACAGACTACTGGTTGACCGCGGAGAAGCCCGCCTTCGGTTGCCAGGTGCTGCGCTTGCACTCCTTGCCGCGCAGGCTGTTCTGGATCGCGTAGCGCTCCCGGTTCCAGGCGGCGAGCCCGTCGCGGAAGTAGTAGACGTGGGGCATGTCCCAGGCGATCAACTGCTTGGTGGCGTGGTAGGCGCTCCAGCAGTAGGCGTTCTCGCAGTAGACGACGATCTGGTCCGCGGGCCCGGCGTGGCGGGCCAGCTTGCGCCGGGTCAGGCCGTGTTCGTAGTCGATCCACTCGGCGTTGGGGATGGCGCTGACCGCAAAGTTGGCCTCCGACTGGGCGTCGAGGAAGATCGCGCCATCGCAGAAGAGCTGGGCCGCCGCCGCCACGTCGACGGTTTCCGCGCCCCACACCGAGCGTGGGGCCTTGTCGCCGCTGGCCACCCCGGCGGTGGGGGGCGGGGTGTTCTCCACCGGGGTCTTCACCCAGTTCCAGCCGAGCACCACCAGCAGCACCTCGAGCATCACCAGGGCGATTCCGATCGACCATTTCGCGGCATTTGTCATGGGATGGGGCCTCTCCGGCGGGAGCGGCGGCAACCTCTTTTCGATCCGGTATTCACGGAAATTATACCGCTACACAAGGGGGATCGCCCCCCTTCGGTCCGTCGGAAGACGCCGGCCGTCGACTCACCCGTTGAGCAGTCTGCCTTCGGCCCGCTCCAGTTGGGATGGCGTGCCGTAGAGAACCAGCGCGTCGCCCTCCTGGAGGAGGGTGTGGGGCTGCGGCTGGGGGCCGCGGATGCCGCCGCGGCGTACCGCGGTGACCACCACCTCCAACTCGTCGAGGGCCAGCTCCTCCAGGGTGCGGCCGGCGGCGTGGGCCCCCGCGGGCAGGGTGACGGTGTGCAGGCGGTCGCTGGAGCTGTCGGGGGTCTCCAGGAACACCGGCAGGTGGCCGGCGAAGAACCCCTTCAACTCGCCGTAGTGGTCGGCGTGGACCTCGCGCATCCGCCGCAGCACCTTGGTGGCGGGGACGCCGAGGCGGATCATCAGCTGGCTGGCGAGCATCAGGCTGGTCTCCAGGGTCTCCGGGAAGACTTCGGTGGCGCCGCGCGCCTTTAGATGCTCCATGTCGGCGATGGTGCGCGCGCGCACCAGCACCGGCAGCTCCGGGCGGGTGGCGCGCAGGTTCTCCAGGATCCGCTCGGTGACCGCGATGGTGCGGTAGCTGATCACCACCGCGCGGGCCCGTTCCAGCCCGGCGGCGGCGAGCATGTCACGGCGGGTTGCATCCCCGTAGTGGACGTTGAAACCGGCGTCGTGGGCCTCGCGCACCCGCTCCGGTTCCAGGTCGAGGGCGACGTAGTCGATCCCCTCGTGCTCCAGCAGCCGCGCCACGTTCTGGCCGAAGTGGGCGTAGCCGCAGAGGATCACGTGTCCCTCCAGTCCCTCGCTCTCGCTCTCCACGCCGTGGGCCATCTCCCCGAAACCGGCGGCGTAGCTCTGTGGGAAGAGGCGGGTGGCGATGGCGTAGTTGGCGCGGATCGCCAGCGGCGCGAGCACCATGCTCAGCACCGAGGCGATCAGCAGCGGCTGGCTCCCCTCGCCGTCGAGCGCGCCGTGGGTCACCGCCAGGGAGAGCAGCACGAAGCTGAATTCGCCGACGTGGGCCAAGGTCAGCCCGGTGCGTAATGCCACCCCCGGTTCGGCGCCGTTGATCAGCCGCTCCAGGCCCATGATCAACGCCCCCTTGCCGAGTACGATGAGGATCAGCAGCAGCGCCACCCAGGGCCACACCCGAGGGAGTTCGAAGGGGTTGAGGAGCATGCCGACGGTGACGAAGAAGAGCCCCAGCAGCACGTCGCGGAAGGGACGGATGTCTCCCTCCACCTGATGGCGGAACTCGGTTTCGCCGATCATCATGCCGGCGAGGAAGGCGCCGAGGGCGAGCGACAGTCCCGCCTCGTGGGTGGCCCACGCCGCCCCCAGGGAGACCGCCAGCACGGTGAGCATGAACAGCTCCTCCGAGCGGGCCGCGGCCACCGTGCGCAGCAGCGGGCGGAGCAGGTAGTAGCCGGCGGCGATCACCGCGACGAAGATCAGCGTCCCCTTGCCCATGGCGGCGGCGGCGGAGGCCAGGCTCTCGCCGCCGAGGCCGCTCGCCGCCCCGCCGGCCAGCGCCGGGATCAGCAGCAGGAAGGGGATCACCGCCATGTCCTGGAAGAGCAGGATGGCGATGGCGCTGCGGCCGTGGCGGGAGTGGAGCTCCAACTGCTCGGCCAGCTGCTTGCTGACGATGGCGGTGGAGGACATGGCGACGATGCCGCCGACGGCGAAGGCGCCGCCGAAGGAGAGTCCGGCGAGCCAGGCGGCGATGCCCGCCACCGCGGCGGTGAATGCCACCTGGGCGGTGCCGAGCCCGAGCACCGCCCGGCGCATGGTGAGCAACTGGGGCAGGGAGAACTCCAGGCCGATGGAGAACATCAGGAAGACCACCCCGAACTCGGCGAGGAAGCGGACGTTCTCGCTGTCGGTGATCAGCCCGGCGCCGTGGGGACCCGCCACCACGCCGAGGAACAGGTAGCCGAGGATCGGCGGCAGGTGCAGCCGCCGGAACAGCGCCACCACCGCCACCGCCGCCGCGAGCAGCGTCAAGACCTCCTGGAAGATGCTGTAGTTCATCGGGGTACCACCGTCTGTCCGTCCGTCGCCGATCGCCGCCCGCCCGGCTGCTCGGGCTTCCGCCGTCACTACCGGTCCCGGGTAGAATCGCGGGTAGAATATTAGAAATTCCTCCATCGGATCCTGGTCGTGTCCGCAGCGATCCGACGGATGGAGTTGTAGATGAAGATGCCTGACCCCGGAGGGGCACGTGAGCGAAGACAAAAAGCATGATATCGATTACTGGGTGCGCCGTCTCGGCGAAAAGGAGATGCCGGTCTTCTCCCACACCGCCCAGCAGATCGCCGGCCTGGCCGGGCGCAACGACGCCTCCATCGCCGAGCTGGTGAGCACCATCTTGCAGGATGCGCCGATGACCGCCCGCGTGCTGAAGGCGGCCAACAGCGCCTACTACCGCCCCGGCCGCGGCAACATCAACACCATCAGCCGTGCGGTGGTGGTGCTGGGGCTGGAGGTGGTGCGTTCGCTGAGCCTGTCGGTGACCCTGGTGGAGTCCTTCGTCGGCGGGGTGCAGCGCGAATGGGCGCTGCGCGAGATGGCCCGCGCCTTCCACTCCGCGGTGCAGGCCAAGGCCTTCGCCAAGAGCCGTGGCGACGAGTCGCCCGAGGAGGTCTACACCACGGCGCTGCTCTACCGCATCGGCCATCTCGCCTTCTGGTTCTTCGCCGACAACGTCGCCGACCGCCTCGACAACGCCATGCGCCGCCCCGGCTACTCGCCGGCCCGCGCCGAGGAGGAGCAGCTCGGTTTCCGCCTCGACGCCCTCTCCGCGAGGCTCGCCGGCGAGTGGAAGTTGGGCTCGCTGCTGAAGGGGGCGTTGGAGGGGGACCCGGCGGCGGCCGACCGGGTGCGCCACGTGTCGCTCGGTCACGAACTGGCGCGCACCGCCGAGCGCGGCTGGGACTCGCCCGCCTTCGACGCCCTGATGCAGCGCATCACCGAACACCTGCGGCTGCCCGAGGAGCGGGTGGCGGACCTGGTCTTCGACAACGCCCGCACCGCCGCCGATACCGCCCAGTTGGCGGGCTTCTCCTCTGCACAGCGGCTGATCCCGCCGCCACCGAGCGCCGACGAGCACCTGGCGCGGCGGCGCGGTGCGGCCGAGGAGGGGGAGTCGGAAGAGGCCTACCTGAAGCCGGATCTGGCCCTCCAACTGCGCATCCTGCGCGAGCTCTCCTCGATGATGGAGGGGCGTCCCGATCTCAACCTGCTGCTCTCCATGGTGCTGGAGGGGATCTACCGCGGCATCGGCATGGATCGCACGCTGTTCGCCCTGCTCAGCCCCGACCGCTATTTCCTGCGCGGCAAGTACTCGCTCGGCTGGCTGCAGAAGGAGCGGGTGAGCAACTTCGAGTTCCAGGCCAAGCCGCCGCGCCCCCATCTTTTCAGCTACGCTCTGGAGCGGGGCCACCCGCTGTGGGTGCCGGTCAACCCGCCGGCGGAGTTCGCCCAGTTGATCACCCCGGAGATCCACCGGGTGACCGGCGGCAAGGCCTTCTTCGTCATGCCGATCGTGGTCGACGGCCAGCCGATCGGCCTCTTCTACGCCGACCGCCACCCCTCCGGCCGCGAGCTGGACGAGGAGTCCTTCGCCAGCTTCCAGCACTTCGGCCGCGAGGCCAACCTGGCGCTGTCGTTCATCAGCCTGCGGGGGAAGTGACGGGCGGTTAATTATTTGTCCCGGG
Organism: Endothiovibrio diazotrophicus; assembly: GCF_054657215.1. Lineage (NCBI taxonomy): Bacteria > Pseudomonadati > Pseudomonadota > Gammaproteobacteria > Chromatiales > Thioalkalispiraceae > Endothiovibrio > Endothiovibrio diazotrophicus. The sequence continues at coordinate 19,697 of NZ_BAAHXB010000031.1, read as the reverse complement.
GGTGACGGATCGTCCCCATGGGATTCAAGGATCTGGTGATATCGTGCCCTCCTGGTCGGGGGTACGATCCTGCGTCATTCGGGTTGGATCGAAAGGGGGGGACTGCTGTATGGCCCAGACCGCTGGGCGTGAGGCGCGCAACACGCTCGATCAATGGGCGGAGCGCTTCACCGATCGGGACATGCCGATCTTTGCCGATACCGCGCGGCGCATCACCGGATTGACGGTGCAGGACGACGCCTCGCTGACCGAACTGGTGCAGACCATCCTGCGCGACTCGCTGATGACCGCGCGGGTGCTCAAGGTGGCCAACAGCGTCTACTACCAGCCCGGCCGCGGGGCGATCACCACGGTCAGCCGGGCGGTGGTGGTGATGGGCTTCGAGACGGTGCGCGCGCTCGCCCTCTCGGTCAGCCTGGTGGAGTCCCTCGGCGAGGGGATGCAGCGCGAGCGGGTCTCCCGCGAGGTGGCCCGCGCCTTCCACGCCGCCCTCCACGCCAAGACCTTCGCCGTGCGCCTCGGTGACGAACACCCCGAGGAGGTCTATGCCGCGGCGCTGCTCCACCGGGTCGGCCACATCGCCTTCGCCTGTTTCGGCGGCGAGGCGAGCGAGCGGCTGGAGGAGCAACTGCGGCGCAACGGAGGTGATCACGCCGCCGCCGAGCGGACGGTGCTCGGTTTCCCCCTCGACGAACTCTCCGGTCGGCTGGGCAAGAGCTGGCGCCTCGGCGACCTGTTCGAGCAGGTGACCGCCGGCGGTGACACGCCGCGGGCGCACAGCATCGCCCTCGGCCACGCGGTGGCCGAGGCGGCGGAGGCGGGGTGGGAGGCGCGGCGGATGGAGCCGCTGTTGGGCAAGCTCTCCGAGCTGCTCAAGATGCCCGCCGGCGAGGTCGCCTCGCTGGTCTACGCCAACGCGCGCAACGCCGCCGCCAACGCCGGCTTCATGGGGCTCGGAAAGGTGGGTTCGCTGATCCCGGAGCCGCCGAAACCGGAAGCCCTGGGGCAGCCGGAAGAGGCGGATGGGCGGCTGGAGACCCTGGAACGCAGCGTCGCCGAGCAGGGCCTGGCGGAGCCGGCGGACGACACCCTGGTGCTCGACCATGCCCGCCAGTTGAAGATGCTGTGGGAACTGGCCACCCTCCTGGAGGGGGAGCCCAACCTCAACATGCTGCTGCCGATGGTGCTGGAGGGGATCCACCGCGGGGTCGGCATGGACCGCACCCTGCTGGCGCTGGTGGACAGCAAGCGCGGGGTGGTGGCGCCCAAGTACGTGCTCGGGGATTTCGACGAGGAGCGGGTACGCGGGATGGAGTTCTCGGTGCGCCCCGGCAAGGCGAGCCTGTTCAGCTACGCCCTGGAGAGCCGCAACCCGGTGTGGGCCACCGGTCGGCCGGAGTGGGAACTGGCCGCCATGTACACCCTCGACATCAAGATCCTCTCCAAGGGGTCGCCGTTCTACCTGATGCCGATCTGCGTCGACGACCGCTCCATCGGCCTCGCCTACGCCGACTGCCACAGCAGCGGCCGGGCGCTCACCGAGGAGGGTTTTCTCGCCTTCCAGCACTTCGTCCGCCAGGTCAACATCGCCTTCTCGATGATCAGCCTGCGCAGCGCCGGTCGCTCGCGTCGCGTGCGCTGACCGCTGCCGTAGGTCGGCGCTACCGCGCCGACGGAAACGAAAGCAGCGGGCTTACGGTCAAGACGCTCATTCCGAGCGGAACGTTCCGCTCGGGGGGTACGGCGGAAGTGACGAAAGCGCGGTGCCTCCGTTCGCGTCGGCGCGGTAGCGCCGACCTACGGGGTCCGCGAATTCGGTGGTCGAGATGGGGGCGCCCGCAGCGCTCGCCAGCGGCGGGGCGAATCCCTACAATACGCGCCATGTCTGGAAATACCTTTGGCAAACTCTTCACCGTCACCACCTTCGGCGAGTCCCACGGCCCCGCCCTGGGGGCGATCGTCGACGGTTGTCCACCGGGGCTGGCGCTCTCCGCGGCCGACCTCCAGGTGGATCTCGACCGCCGCCGCCCCGGCCAGTCGCGCCACACCACCCAGCGGCGCGAGGCCGACGCGGTGGAGATCCTCTCCGGGGTCTTCGAGGGGCGCACCACCGGCACCCCGATCGGCCTGCTGATCCGCAACACCGACCAGCGCTCCAAGGACTACTCGGAGATCATGGACCGCTTCCGGCCGGGGCATGCCGACTACACCTATCAGCAGAAGTACGGCGTGCGCGACTACCGCGGCGGTGGCCGCTCCTCGGCCCGCGAGACCGCCATGCGGGTGGCCGCCGGCGGCATCGCCAAGAAGTGGCTGGCCGATCGCCTCGGCATCCGGGTGCGCGGCTACCTCGCCCAGCTCGGACCGGTCGCCGCCGAGGCGGTGGATTGGGCGGAGGTGGAGCGCAACGACTTCTTCTGCCCCGATGCCTCCAAGGTGGCCGCGATGGAGGCCTACATGGACGAGCTGCGCAGACACGGCGACTCCGTCGGCGCGCGGGTCACGGTGGTCGCCGACGGCGTCCCCCCCGGCCTCGGCGAGCCGATCTTCGACCGGCTGGACGCCGACATCGCCCACGCGCTGATGAGCATCAACGCGGTGAAGGGGGTGGAGATCGGCGCCGGTTTCGGCTGCGTCACCCAGAAGGGGAGCGAGCACCGCGACGAGCTGACCCCGGAAGGGTTCGTCGGCAACGACGCCGGCGGGGTGCTCGGCGGCATCTCCTCGGGCCAGCCGATCGTCGCCTCCATCGCGCTCAAGCCCACCTCCAGCCTGCGCATCCCCGGGCGCAGCATCAACCTCGCGGGCGAGCCCGTGGAGGTGGTCACCAAGGGGCGCCATGACCCCTGCGTCGGCATCCGCGCCATCCCCATCGCCGAGGCGATGCTGGCGATCCCCCTGATGGACCACCTCCTGCGCAACCGGGCGCAGAACAGCGACGTGGTGAACGCTACGCCGGTGATTCCCGCGCAGGCCTAGAGGGCGGAATCTCACGCAGAGCGCGCAGAGGAGCAGAGATCGCAGAGTGTTTTCTTCTCCGCGTTCTCTGCTCCTCTGCGTGATCTCTTCATTCCGATTCACGAGACGCCGATCTTCGTTCATGACCTCCGATCGCTTCCCCTTCTGGCGCCTCTCCTCCTTCTACTTCTTCTACTTCGCCAGCCTCGGCGCGCTGATCCCCTACTGGGGGCTCTACCTCAAGCACCAGGGCTTCAGCGCGGCGGAGATCGGCCAGCTCATCGGTATCCTCGGGGTGACCAAGATCGTCGCCCCCAACCTGTGGGGCTGGATCGCCGACCACAGCGGCCGCTCGATGCCGATCGTGCGCCTCGCCGGGCTGGCCGCCGCGTTCACCTTCGTCGGAGTCTTCTGGGGAGACGGCAGCTACTGGTGGCTGGTCGGTGTGATGGTCCTCTTCAGTTTTTTCTGGAATGCCGCGCTGCCGCAGTTCGAGGCGGTCACCATGAACCACCTGGGGGAGGCGGTGCACCGCTACAGCACGGTGCGCTCGTGGGGTTCCGTGGGCTTCATCGTCACCGTGGTGGTGCTCGGCCCGCTGGTGGAGGACTGGTACGACCCGTCGCTGCTGCCGTGGGTGATCCTCGCCCTGTTCGCCGGCATCTGGCTCTCCGCCCTGGCGGTGCCGGAGCGGTCCAGTCCCCACCGCCACGTCGAGCACCCGCCGATCCGCCGCCTGCTGCGCCACCCGCGGGTGATCTCGCTGCTGGCGATGGCCTTCCTGGTGCAGGCGAGCCACGGTCCGTATTACACCTTCTACTCCATCTACCTCACCGACCACGGCTACAGCGGCGCGCTGACCGGCGGGCTGTGGGCCCTCGGGGTGGTCGCCGAGATCGTCGTCTTCCTGCTGATGCCGCGGCTGCTGCCGCGCTTCGGCGCCCGCCGCCTGCTGCTGGCGACGCTGGCGCTGACCGCCCTGCGCTGGGTGATGATCGCGCTGTTCGTCGACCGCCCGTCGCTGATCGTCGCCGCCCAACTGCTCCACGCCTTCAGCTTCGGCGCCTTCCACGCCGTGACCATCCACCTGATCCACCAGCTCTTCGTCGGCCGCAACCAGGGGCGTGGCCAGGCGCTCTACAGCTCGATCAGTTTCGGCGCCGGCGGTGCGCTGGGCAGCTTCGCCGCCGGTGGGTTGTGGGAGAGTGCGGGCCCCGAGGCGACCTACCTGGCGGCGGCGGCTTGCGCGGTGATGGGGTGGGTGATCACCTGGATCGGGGTGAGGGAGCGGGGGTGAGCGGCATGGGGTCAGGTCAAAGGTAAAAGGTCATAAGGTTAAAGGGCCTTCGTTCAGCGTCGTTGGCTCATCGATGCCGTATCGGTCGGAAAACATGGGATAGGAGTGGCACGGCCCTCTTCCCTTTAGCCTTTCGCCTTTAACCTTTAATCTTCTTCCCATATGATTTGACCCCACAACAACACCGAATTCGGAAAGGGGAGGTTATGAGTCACGAAGCCGTAGTGCTCGTCGTCGACGACCAGGAGATGTTCGATTACATGGCGCCGGTGATCCGCGAAGAGCTGGAGACCCGCGAGCTGATCCATTGCGACAATCTGGCCGACGCCATGGGCTGGATCCGCTCCGACCGGATGATCGACTTCCTCTTCTGCGACTGGGAGCTGGCCGGACCCGACTTCATCCGCGCGGTGCGCCACGACCCCGAGACCCACCACAGCCCGCTGATCGTCCTGCTCGACTCCGACCGCGACGAGCTGATCGGTGCGGCGATGCGCCTCGGCGCCTCCGACGTCATCACCAAGCCGTTCATGGAGCGCGGCCTGGCCAACCGCATCCAGCGGGTGGTCCACAACCGCGAGCGCCACCTGCGCAAGCGCATCCACGTCGCCACCGGCAGCAACGACGGCCTCACCGCCACCCTCCCCGGCGGCGAGCCGATCGTCCTCGATCCCATCGACCTCTCGATCATGGGGGCCCGTGCCCGTGGTGACCTGAGCACCTGCGGGGCGCTCTGCGTCTACACCGAAGTGATGTTGCGGGTGTGCGCCGACGAGTTCTGCCTGGAGCTGCCGGGCCACGTCATCCGCAACGAGCACGACCCCAGCGGCCGCGGCGACGGCGAGAGCGGTCCGGGCAAGACCATCATCATCGCCTTCCGCTTCGACGAGATGGACGAGCCGACCCTGGCGCAGCTGCGCGAGCTGCTGGAGACGTTGCGCTCGCGCTATCCGGAATAGGTCGCAGGCGAAAGGAAAAGGGCCGGGGGCGCGCGAGGCGCCTCCGGTTTTTTTTGTTTGGCGGATAGGTGATATGGCCGTCCCAACGACACTCACGCCCTGGTTACGACGCTCCGCGTCGTAACCGGCGAACCTCGGACGCTCTGCGTCCTGTGGTTGGCGCGGTGGTTGGTGTTGGCGGCGCCGACGCGGAGCGTCCAAGTGGAGAGCTCTATGCGGGCGTGGAGGCCGGGTTGCCACGCGGAGCGTGGTAACCAGAGGTGGTTTCGATCGGCATGGCCGGTCGTGGCCAGTCAATACTGGATCTTCACCGCTCCCGGGCTCATTGACGGTCCGGAGCCGACCTTGCAGGCCGCCGGATCAAGGGCCTCGTACCACCGGCGGAAACGCAGCAGCTCCACCGGCCGCATGACGCAGGCGGGACGGCCGAAGGGGTGGCCCAGATGGAGCAACTGGTGGCCGATCTCATGGGCCAGGTAGGCGCCCGAGAGGCGCGCCGCCTCCTCCGGGGTGTAGTGCTCCCCGCCGCGCAGTTTCACCACCGTCGGCAGCTCGGAGGTGAACGGGAAGGTGCTCCAGTAGCTGACGGTCTGGTTGCGCGAGGCACGGCTGTAGCCGGTGGAGCCCACCCCCACCCCGCCGCGCAGGGCGGAGTGGATGTCCTGGTCCACGTACTCGGCGCTGGCCATCGGCTGGTTGGTGATCACCACCTCCCACGGCAGCTCGCCGTAGCCGAGGGCGTCCCACAGCGCCCACTCGTTGTAGGGGGTGTCGTCGAGCAGCGGCTTGCCGTCGGCCAGCCGGATCTCCCGCCACTCCTGCAGGCGGGCGAGCAGGGTATCGATCAGCGCCTCGGCCAACCCCTGCGCGCTCTCCTCCCTCAGCGGCACCGCCAGGTGGGGGCGGGCGTAGGCGATGCGCTGGGCCAGCGGCGTCTGCTGGCGCCGGAACGTCTCCAGCATCGACTTCACCAGCCGCTGGCGGTCGCCGCCGCCGTGCTTGAAGTCGTAGATCAGCTCGCGCCGCGCGGCCAGCTGATCCTCGGGAAGGCGGGCGAACAGCTCGCCGATCGGGATCTCCCCCTGCTCCTCGAAGCGCACGTCGAGCCCGAAGTGCGCCCTCGACGTACGCGCCGCCTGGTCGAGCAGGATCCGCCGCTGCTCCGCGCTCATTACCGGCAGCCGCGGATTGACCGCGTGGATCACCCGCAGGGTCACCGGGCCGTCGAGGTGGGGGAGGGGGACCGCGTTGGGGCGCGGGTCGGGGTGGGTGCAACCGACGAGCAGCAGCAGGCCGGCAATCCAGAGGAGGTGGGGTAGTGTTCTCATTGTTCTTTGTTCGCTGTTGGGGAACGGGGGGGCTACGCGAACATCAACCGTCCCTTCGGTTGGGGAATTTCCCGACCCAACTCGCGGGCGGTTTCGATCCATTCGCCGATGATGACCTCGGCGTTGGATACGGCCTCCTGGTAGCTCTTGCCGTCCGCCTGACAGCCGGGCAGTTCAGGTACCTCCGCGATATAGACGTCGTCTCTCTCGCTCCAGTAGATGATGATTTCGTATCGGTTAGACATCGTTGCCACCCAGCAGTTTGGCATATTTGCCCACGATGCTGATTTCCTCTTTGGGCCTGGTGCCGGGGCTTGGTAGGGGCGGTGGGCTTCGTTAGGAGCCTGTCGGACTATGGATGAATCGGCTGCGAAAGCGGGATGACGCCCCCCAATAGCCCGACAGGCTCCTACCGCTCAACCCAACCTACGCTCGGCGGTCGTTCAGGTCATCTCCTTGAGCTTGTAGAGCAGCTCCAGCGCCTGGCGCGGGGTGAGGTCGTTGGGGTCGATCGCCTCCAGCTCGGTCACCGCCGGGTGGGGCGCGGCGGGGGCGAAGAGGGAGAACTGCTGGGGCTCCTCGGGGCCGCGCCGGGCGTGGCGCGGGGCCTCGTTCTCCAGCTCCAGCAGGCGTTGGCGGGCGCGCACGATCACCGCCTTGGGCACGCCGGCCAACTGCGCCACCTGGAGCCCGTAGGACTGGTTGGCCGGCCCCTCCTTCACCGCGTGCATGAAGACGATGGAGTCGCCGTGCTCCACCGCATCCAGGTGCACGTTGGCGATGTCGCCGAAGGTCTCCGGCAGCGTGGTCAGCTCGAAGTAGTGGGTGGCGAAGAGGGTGAAGGCGCGGGTCTCGCGGGCCAGGTGTTCGGCGCAGGCCCAGGCCAGCGACAGGCCGTCGAAGGTGGAGGTGCCGCGGCCGATCTCGTCCATCAGCACCAGCGAGCGGTCGGTGGCGTTGTGCAGGATGTTGGCCGTCTCGGTCATCTCCACCATGAAGGTGGAGCGCCCGGAGGCGAGGTCGTCGGAGGCGCCGATGCGGGTGAAGATGCGGTCCACCGGGCCGATCGCCGCGCGAGTGGCCGGCACGAACGAGCCGATATGGGCGAGCAGCACGATCAGCGCGGTCTGGCGCATGTAGGTGGACTTGCCGCCCATGTTGGGCCCGGTGATGATCAGCATCCGCCGGCCGTCGGCGAAGTGCACGTCGTTGGGGACGAAGGGGTTCTCCATCACCTGCTCGACCACCGGGTGGCGGCCCCCCTCGATCTCGATCCCCGGCTCCTCGGTGAGCCGCGGCTCCACCAGGCTGAGCGCTTCGGCGCGCTCAGCCAGATTGTTCAAGGCATCCAATTCAGCCAGTGCGGCGGCACTGCCCTGCAAGGGGGCCAACCCTTCGATCAACCGCTCCAGCAACTGGTCGTAAAGTTGTTTCTCACGGGCCAGGGCCCGTTCGCGGGCGGAGAGCACCTTGTCCTCGAAAGACTTCAGCTCCGGGGTGATGTAGCGCTCCGCCCCCTTCAGGGTCTGGCGGCGGATGTAGCTGGCGGGGACCTTGTCGGCCTGCGCCCGGCTCACCTCGATGTAGAAGCCGTGGACCTTGTTGTAGCTCACCTTGAGGGTACTGATCCCGGTGGCCTCCTTCTCGCGGGCCTCCAGGTCGATCAGGTACTGGTCGGCGTTCTGCGCCAGCCCCTTCAGCTCGTCCAGCTCGGCATCGAAGCCTTCGGCGATCATGCCGCCGTCGCGGATGGTCACCGGCGGGTTTTCGGTGATCGCCACCACCAGCAGCCGGTGGGTCTCGGGGTGCTCGCCGATCCGCGCCACCGTCTCCGCCACCACCGGCGAGTCGAGGGCGGCCAGCGTCTCGCGGATCTCCGGCAGCCGCCCCAGTGCCTCGCGCAGGCCGGCCAGGTCCCGCGGGCGGGCCGATTTGAGCGCCACCCGGGCGAGGATCCGCTCCACGTCGCCGATGCCGCGCAGCAGCGGGAAGAGGGTGTCGAAGGCGCCGCTCTCGAGCAGTGCGCCCACCGCCTGGTGGCGCCCGCGCAGGGTTTGCCGGTCGCGCAGCGGGCGGTTGATCCAGCGACGCAGGCAGCGGCTGCCCATCGGGGTGGCGGTGCGGTCCATGACGCCGGCCAGGGTGTGCTGGTGCTGGCCGCTGAGATTGAACTCCAGTTCCAGGTTGCGCCGGCTGGAGGCGTCGAGCAGCACCGCGTCGTCGCGGTTCTCCACCGCCAGCCCGCGCAGGTGGGGTAGCGCCGCCTTTTGGGTGTCCTTGACGTACTGGAGCAGGGCGCCGGCGGCGCCGATGGCGACGGTGAGGCCGTCGCAGCCGAAGCCGGAGAGGTCGCGGGTGGCGAACTGGGCGGTCAGCAGGCGGAAGGCGGTCTCCCCCTCGAAGTGCCACGGCGGCCGGCGGCCGGTCCCCGGCCGATCCTCCACCGCGGCAGGCAGCGCTAACTCATCATTGATCAACAGCTCCGCCGGGCGCAGCCTTTCGAGTTCCGAGAGCAGCGCCTCGACCCCCTCCAGCTCCTGCACCGTGAAGCGCCCGGTGGAGAGCTCCAGCGCCGCCACCCCGTAGGTCTGCTTGTGCGCGTTCAGCGCCACCAGCAGATTCTCGCGGCGCTCCTCCAGCAGTGCGTCGTCGGTCACCGTGCCGGGGGTGACGATGCGCACCACCTGGCGCTCCACCGGCCCCTTGGTCAGCGCCGGGTCGCCGATCTGCTCGCAGATCGCCACCGACTCGCCGAGGCGCACCGCCTTGGCCAGGTACTGCTCCACCGAGTGCACCGGCACCCCCGCCATGGGGATCGGCTGGCCGGCCGACTGGCCGCGGTGGGTCAGGGTGATGTCGAGCAGCTGGGCGGCGCGCTTGGCGTCGTCGTAGAACAGCTCGTAGAAATCCCCCATGCGGTAGAAGAGGAGGATCTGCGGGTGCTCCGACTTGATGCGCAGGTACTGCTGCATCATCGGGGTGTGCTGCTGGGAGGCGTCGGGGTTTTTCTTGGCTCTGCTCATGGGGCGGGGATTTTACCGTAGGCGCGCCTTCGGGCGCACAGTCCGATCTGCCCGTTCGGGTGGTGCGTAGACCGCTACGGGAAACGGCGTCGGGTTGAAGCGTCCGGATGTCGGATGGCTATACGCGATAGCGTATGCTGATTTTTCACTATCGCGTAAATTCCGGGGGATTGTCATGTTGGTCGAGGAACGGATACAGCGCATCGCCGGTCAAGTGGCGAGCGCGCGCAAGGCGCAGGGACTCAGTCAATCGGAGGTCTACCCGCGTGCGGCGCTGGTGTCGAAGATCGAGCATGGGGGGGACGTCCGTCTCTCATCGCTGCTCGCGGTGCTCGAGCGCCTGGGGCTGGAACTCCGAATCGAGCCGACTGCGGTGAGGCGGATGGTGACGGAGGACGATTTCGAGGTATCGGCGCAACCCTCCCGGGTGCTGGAGCGCTACCGCGTTCCGGACCCGGAGTGACCGGGAGTCGATCTCATGGTGGGTACCGCGCGAGGTCTGGTCATCCATCTGGGGCGAACGCCGGTGGGCCACTTGGTCAACTACTCGACCGGGGCCAACGTATGCTATTTCGCCGGTCTTTGTTGCGGTTGAGGCGTGGGCCAATGTGGTTGATGGGTTGCGTCGGGTAATTGTCGATATGACCGAAGGATCGTCGTAGGCGCTGTTTGGCGACGGCCCCTCTTGTGCCTGGTGAAAATACCAGCGTCTTTGCCGCTCCCGCCGCATGGGTGTCGAGACGCGGCTGGGTGCTCTTTTTCGCGGTGAAAACGGCTTTCCATCAATGAAAATTCCCGTTTGGTTGGTAGATGAATGTAGGGCATTGCATCGGCAAAAATAGTTGATTACATTACTTGGCTAGTCATTTACGTTACATTTCCCCTGTGGCCTATCGTGGGGGCAGCCCGAGGAGGCTGTAATGAAGATCAATCACCCGGTGACCAACGTCGAACGGGAGTTCGGGGTGGAGGCCAACATCCTCTCGACCACCGACCTGAAGGGGGCGTTCACCTATGCCAATGGGGATTTCGAACGGATCAGCGGGTTCACCCTGGGCGAGCTGAAGGGGAAGAATCACAATGTGGTGCGCCACCCCGACATGCCGCCGGCGGCCTTCGAGGCGCTATGGCGCACGGTCAAGGCGGGCAGTTCGTGGATGGGCATCGTCAAGAACCGCTGCAAAAACGGTGACCATTATTGGGTCGACGCCTACGTCACCCCGATCCGCCACGGCGGTCAGGTGGCGGAGTACCAGTCGGTGCGCAACAAGCCCCGGCGGGAGGACGTGGCGCGGGCCGAGGCACTCTATCGCCAGATCAACGCCGGCAAGACGCCCCGCGCCCTGAGGGGCGGGTTGGCGATGCGCCACCGGGTTACCCTCGGCGCGCTCGCCGGGGTGGCGGCGGTGGCGGTGGCGGCGGTGGTCGCCGGCCTTCCGCCGCTGGCCGGGGGCGTTGCCTTCGCGGTGGGGGCGCTGGTTGCCGCCGTCGCGGTGCAGGGGTTGATGAGGCCGCTCAGCCGGGCGGCGGCGGAGGCGCGGGCGGTGGTCGACGATCCGCTGGCACGGTACGTCTACACCGGCCGCGGCGACGAGGTGGGGCAGTTGCTGCTCGCCTTCAAGATGCTGCGCTCGGAGGCGGGGGCGCTGGTCGGGCGCATCTCCGACACCTCCCACGCCCTCACCGGCAACGCCGAGCAGCTCGCCGCCACGGTGGAGCTGAGTAACCAGGGGACCCGCCAGCAGCACGCCGAGACCGACCAGGTGGCCACCGCGGTGAACCAGATGACCGCCAGCATCCAGGAGGTGGCGACCAACGCCCGTCTCACCTCCGAGGCGGCGGACGCGGCGAGTGGTGAGGCGGCCGCCGGCAAGGCGGTGGTGGGGCGCACCACCGACTCGATCCGGCGCCTCGCCGGCGAGGTGGAGCGGGCCGCCGGCGTGATTCAGCGGCTGGAGGGGGACAGCGCGGCGATCAGCTCGGTGCTCGATGTGATCTCCGGCATCGCCGAGCAGACCAATCTGTTGGCGCTGAACGCCGCCATCGAGGCCGCGCGGGCCGGTGACCAGGGACGCGGTTTCGCCGTGGTGGCCGACGAGGTGCGCACCCTCGCGACCCGTACCCACGACTCCACCGAGGAGATCCAGACGATGATCGAGCGTCTGCAGGGGGCGGCCCGCGAGGCGGTGGCGGTGATGGGCGCGGGGCGCGCCCAGGCCGACGAGAGCGTCGCCCGAGCCTCCGATGCGGCCGCCTCGCTGGATGCGATCACCGATGCGGTGGCGCGGATCACCGAGATGAGCGCGCAGATCGCGGTGGCGGTCAACGAGCAGAGCACGGTGGCCGAGGAGGTCAACCGCAGCATCACCACCATCCGCGACCTCAGCGAGCTGACCGTCGACAACACCGGCAAGAGCGAGGAGGCGAGCGTCGCCATGGGCCACGTCTCCCACCGCCTGCGCGAGCTGGCCGATCAGTTCTGGGCGCGGCGGACCGGGTAGTCACCACTCAGAGAGCTGTTTCGTGGGAGCGAGGGCCTCGGTCATCGCGTCGGCCAGCCGGTTCTCTCCGTCCTGTCTCAGGCTCTCCACGACCCGCTGCCGGTCGTCCTCCGGGCGGTTCTGGCTCAGTTTGAATTTTCCCTGGATCTCACCGACCGCGATCTCGATGCCGACGATGGCATCGAGCAGCGCCGGCCGGTACTCCGGCGACCACGCCGGTTCGCGGCCGCGCTCATGGTGGTGGGCGAGTTCGTCGACCATCGCCCTCAGCCGCTCGTCATCGGTGATCACCATGGCATGCCCGTAGACGTGGACCGCCTGATAGTTCCAGGTGGGGACACCGGGCGAATCGTAGTGGGTCGGGGAGACGTAGCCGTGGGGCCCCTGGATGGTGACCAGCACCTCCTGGTCCCCGATCTCCTCCCACTGCGGATTGCGCCGGGCGAGGTGGGTGGTGAGGCGGGTGCCGTCGGCGTTTGCCAGGAACGGCAAGTGAGAGACGAAGGGGCGGCCGTGGAAGGTCGAGATGAGCTGGCCGAAGGGGTTGGCGCGGATAAAGGCGAGCAGCGTCTCGCGGTCGGTGGCGGCGAAGGGGTCGGGGATATACATGAGGGCTTCAGACCGTGTCGATTCCGGTGGCGGTTATTGTCGCTACTGCGGCGACGGAAACGGAGTTCGTTAAAATTGCCTTTTCCAATCAATGTTTACCGTTTTCTTTAAAAACAATGAGTTGATTTGAGTGGATATTTCCTAAGGGCCCGCGAAAGAATAACTTCCTGTTTTGGGGCGTCGAGACGCCTCTCCGGCAAGGCGCGCAAAGGGGCGCATACTCGTTGTATGCAACCCTTTGTGCAACGCCGCCGGAGAGGATGGATCGGCGTCCCAAAACAGGAAGTTATTCTTTCGCGGGCCCTAAGGTGCGGTGGCGCCGGGAGGTGGTGGAGCCGTGGCGGCGGGCCAAGGCCTGCCTCTTACCCACAAACCGGCCATCAGTGAGTCGCTGGGCGGTTAGCCGCAAGGCGCTTCGGCAAAATCCAGACGGGCGCACAGTCCCGGACCGGCGTCGTCCAGCTCCAGGCGGGCGTGGTGCAGGCGGGCCATCGCTGCGACGAGACTCAGGCCCAGGCCGCTACCGGGGGCGCTGCGGGCGTCGTCCAGACGCTCGAAGCGCTTCACTACCCGTTCCCGCTCCGCCGCCGGGATGCCGGGGCCACGGTCCACCACCTGTAGATGTACGCGCCCACCGCTGGTCGCAAGTTCCAATCGAACGGGAGTCCCCGGCGGGGAGAACTTGAGGGCGTTGTCGAGCAGGTTGGCCTGCGCCTGCGCTAGCAGGTGGCGATTGCCGATGACCACCACTCCGGGCTCCAGCGCCAGCTCCAGGGTGCGCCCCTGCTCCTCCGCCTGGTCGCCGTAGAGTTCGGCCAGCTCTTCGGCCAGGGCGCTCAGGTCCACCGGCCCCCACTCGCCGCGGAAGCTCCCGGCCTCCGCCTGGGCGATCTCCATCAGCGCGTTGAAGGTGTGGATCAGCTCGTCGAGGTCGGTGAGGGCTCGTCCGATGGCCTCCTGATACTCGGCCCTGTCGCGGGGCTCGCTGAGGGTGACGTCCAGCAGGTTGCGAACCCGGGAGAGGGGACGGCGCAAGTCGTGGGCGACGTTGTCGGTGACCTGGCGCATGCCCTCCATCAGCGCCTGGATGCGCTCCAGCATGGCGTTGAACTGTCCCGCCAGCTCGTCAAACTCGTCGTCCTGGCTGCTCACCGGCACCCGCCGGTCGAGCTGTCCCACGCGGATCGCCCGGGTGGTGTCGATCAACGGGTCGATGCGTTGCAGCAAAGAGCGGCCCTGCAACACGCCGAGCCCCAGGGCCAGGGCCAGCGACACCGCGAGCACCGCGGCGATCGTGCCCTGGGTGAAATCCAACAGCGCCTCGGCCTGCTCCAGGCCGTGGGTCACCAGCAGTCGATGGCCGTCCGGCAGGGGGCGCGCCAGCACCGGCCAGTAGGCGTCCCGGTCCTCCCGGCGGCTTGGCAGCAGATCGTCCTCCAACACTAGGTTGTGCACCTCGCCGTCGGCCTGCAGATCCGCTGGCCAGCCGCGCAGGTCGCCGGCCTCCACCCGGCCGTCGGCGGACACCAACAGCACATGCAGCCGGCCCGCGGGGGCGGCGCGGATCTCTGCCTTCAACAGGGCACGGAACTGTTCCGGCGGCAGCTCGGCGTGGGATTGCTCCAGGGCGTCCATGGTCTTGCGCAACCCGGCGGCCAGCTGCACGTCGACGAAGCCGCTGATGCTCCAGTACAGCGCCCCCAGGGCCACCGCCATCAGCACTCCGTAGAGCAGGGCGTAACGCAGCGCCAGACGGACCGCGGAGGTGCGCAGCAGCCTACGGGGATTCATCGAGCTTGTATCCCACCCCGCGCAGGGTGTGTAGCAGAGGGCGGTCGAATCCCCGATCGATCTTGCTGCGCAGGCGCGAGATCTGGGTGTCGATGACGTTGGTTTGCGGGTCGAAGTGCAGGTCCCAGACTTGTTCCAGAAGCATGGTGCGGGTGACCACTTGGCCGGCGTGGCGCATCAGGTACTCCAGCAGCCGCAGTTCCCGCGGTTGTAGGCGGAGCGACCGGCCGGCGCGGGTCACCCGGTGGGACAGCAGGTCCAGTTCCAGGTCTGCCACGCGCAGGTTGCCGGGGGCATCCGGCGCCGCGCCGCGGCGCCGTCCCAGAGCTTCCAGCCGCGCCAGCAGCTCGCTGAAGGCATAGGGCTTGACCAGATAGTCGTCGCCACCGGCGCGCAGGCCCTGCACCCGGTCATCCACCTCGCCCAGCGCACTCAGCACCAGCACCGGGGTATCGCGGCCGTCGGCGCGCAGCATGCGCACCACCGCCAGCCCGTCCCGACGGGGCAGCATGCGGTCGACGATCAGCACGTCGTACTCCCCGGTGAGGGCCAGGTGCAGGCCGTCCTCGCCGTCGGCGGCGTGGTCGACCACGTGGCCGCCCTCGCCGAGCCCCTTGAGCAGATAGGCGGCGGCCTGGCGGTCGTCTTCGATCAACAGGATGTGCATGTTCCATCTATTCACGCCGGTGATCGACGCGCCCGCTATTTCTGTCCGAGGCCCTTGGTTCGGCGTCAATCGTAGCACCGGCGGCTTCGGCGAAGCCGCGGGGGCGGTAACCGCCGAATCACCGCCCGCGCTGCCGCGCTCAGGCCGCCTGGTCGGAGGAGATCACC
Source organism: Endothiovibrio diazotrophicus (assembly GCF_054657215.1). Classification (NCBI taxonomy): domain Bacteria; kingdom Pseudomonadati; phylum Pseudomonadota; class Gammaproteobacteria; order Chromatiales; family Thioalkalispiraceae; genus Endothiovibrio; species Endothiovibrio diazotrophicus. The sequence goes on along the minus strand of NZ_BAAHXB010000031.1, from coordinate 4,397 downwards.
GTCGCCGGCTCACGTCTCGGCGCATCGATGCGGGTGACGGTGAGGAAACCGATCAGGCCGAGGATGGCGGCGAGGAAGATACCGCTGGTCACCACCGTACCCAGGCCTAGGCCGCCGTCGGCCACCGGCTGGGAGAGGTAGTCGCCGAATGAGGCGCCCAGCGGCCGGGTGAGGATGTAGACCGCCCAGAAGGCGAGCACGGAGTTCAATCGCGCTGCGTAGTAGCCGAGGGTCACGGCGCCGATCACGCTGGCGACGATCACCGCGGAGGTGGCGTAACCGAGGGCCAGGGATTCGGCCATCAGGTCGCCGGCGGCAGTGCCGAGGGCGAAGGTGAAGAGGATCGCCAGCCAGTAGAACAGCTCCCGTCGGGTAGTATGGATGCTGTGGATGGAGAGCGTACGCTCGTTGCGATGCCAGGCGAAGAAGGTGACCGCCAGGGCGATCGCGAAGACCACGGTGGTGGCCTCCAGGGGCACGCCCAGGTTGTCCGTCAGGTTGTCGGTGATCAGGGTACCGACGATGCTGATCAGCACCACGGTGATCCAGTACAGCCAAGGGACGTAGCGCTCGGCTTTGACCTGAGTGTAGAGCAGACCGGCAAGCCCCGCCCCCATCGCAACAGAAGTGGCGCTGAGACCGAGGTGAAGGTTGACGATCAGGTAGTCCGCGGCGGTCTCGCCCACCGTGGTGGCGAGGATCTTGATGAGCCAGAAGTAGAGGGTGATGACCACCGGGACCTTGATGGCGAGGTCGGTGGCGTCGGGGTTGGTGATCGAGTTCATGATGTTTCCCTGCGATGCGCGGTGTGAGAGGAGGGGAGGGGGCGTCCGCGGACGCACTGATCGCTCAACCCTTTTCGTCGTTGCCGACGATGGAGAAAGCGTACGGGAGGGCGGTTCGCAGGAAGCTTGCCGGCAACTTGCCATTTGGCAAGGTGGGGGCGGGCATTTGCCATTATCGCGCAACCACAGGTTATGCTGCCGTGCCTGTTGTAGCCGGCATCCGTCCCCCACGGGGCGGCTCCCCCGGAAACCCCTTCTGGAGGACGCCATGAACCCACCCACCCTGTGGGAACTCAACGAGGTCCCCGGCCTCTTCTCCGACGCCCTGCTGGCGGAGGAGGGGAGGCTGCGGTTCCTCTCCGTGATCGGCCTGGAGACCGCCATCCGCGAACTCCAGTCCCGCCGGAGCCTGCCGGCGGACGACCCCGACCGGCTGCAACCGTTCACCATCGGCGCCACCGTCGTCGAGGCGACTGGAGTGGATTCGGCCGGTGCCGGGGAGCGTCGTCCACGGCTGCTGGATCGACCTGCGTTGATCAAAAATCGACCACATCCGCGCATCCCGCGGCAGATGACGATTCGGTGACGGCTATCCACACCGTTATCCACAGATTTTGTGGATAAGTCGCCAACCGGCCGTGTGTGCGAACCCGACCCACCGGGAACGGTTCAGCGCGAACGGAACTTCAGCCCACCACCCCGACGGGGCCCAGTGCCCCGACCGGGGAGCGGTCCCGTCCCCATCCACAACGTCCTGCTATCGATGAACGTCCCCTGTGCGTCAAGGAACTCAACGACCCTGTCTATTGGTAAACAGGAAAATATAACGAATAGTCCGCCTTCTTGACGAATTCCCAGTTGCCTGGTTCATATTCCAGGGCGGGGGGCTTGCATCTTCTCCGGCGTATCGGCCGCGCCGATGTGCGCGAGCACCTGCCGGAGATAGGCGTAGGGCTCCAGGTCGTTGGCCTTGGCCGTCTCGATCAGGCTGTAGATCGTGGCACTCGCCTTGGCACTCCGGGATGGCGCCCTTTCCACGGCTTCTTTCGGTTCTGCTTTTCCCTTCGAGTCCAACGGCAGGGACAACCGAAGGCGCTCCCCGCCGACCGTGGCGGCCGGAGGCTGCGTGACGGGTGGGGTGTGGTTGGCTTCGTTACAGTCTCTTCAAGGGGAGGATGACCGGGGTGCGGATCGGGCTCGCCGTCCTTTCCTCCGGCCTCCTTTCACTGTAGTTTCATCGGTGGCAGCGGTGGTAAGCTGCCGCCGGAAACCGGGTCCCTCGCGTTCCCCCCCATCCCGTCATCCCGGAGGGGCCCGGTGGAGCGGAACGTTTGCATGAAAGACCCCATGGCCGATACCCGTATCATGATCGTCGAGGACGAGTGGCTGATCGCCGAGGATCTGCGTCGCAACCTCGAACGCCTCGGCTATGGGATCAGCGCGGTGGCCTCCTCCGGGGAGGAGGCGGTGGCCGCGGCGTTGCGCGACCCGCCGTCGCTGGTGTTGATGGATATCATGTTGTCCGGTCCGATGGACGGTATCGACGCCGCCGGAGTGATCCGTGAGGCGCGCGATGTGCCGGTGATCTTTCTCACCGCCTTCACCGACCAGGGGATCCTCGATCGGGCGAAACGGGTGGAGCCGGTGGGTTATCTGGTCAAGCCCTACGAGGAGCGTGAACTCTACTCCACCATCGAGATGGCCCTCTACAAGCACGCCATGGAGCGCCAACTGCGCTACCGGCTGGCGATGGAGGAGCTGGTCAGTTCCATCTCCGGGGCCTTCAACCGCTGTTCCGCTGACGATGTGGACGGCGGGCTGCGTCTTGCGGTGGAGCGAATCGGGCGCCACGCCCATGTGGACTGCGCCTACCTGTTGCTCTTTTCCTCGGGGCTCGACGGGGAGGCGGAACGGTGCTACGGCTGGTGTGGCGATGAGGTGGAGGTGGCGGAGCGGCTGCCGGTGGGTGACGAGTTGACCGGAGCGGAGCCGCTGATGGCGCGGCTGCGCGGCGGGCAGGCGGTGGAGTTGCCGACGGGAGAGGAGTCGGGGCGGCGCTGGCTGGCGCGGCGCGGGGTCTCCTCGGCGCTGATGGTGCCGGTGATCGCCGCCGATTCGCTGCTCGGGGTGTTGGCGGTGGAGTCCCGCGGCGAGGGGCGGAGCTGGCCCGAGGGGGATGCGCGGCTGCTGGTGACGGTGGCTGACATCATCGCCGCGACCCTGGAGAGGCGCAAGGCGGAGACCCGTTCGGCGGAGCTGGCGCGGGAGAACCGCCATCTGGCACGGCGGCTGATCTCGGTGCAGGAAGAGGAGCGGCGCACGCTCGCCCGGGAGCTCCACGACGAGATGGGGCAGTGGCTGGCAAGCATCCAGGCCGACGCCCAGGTGATCCGCACGCTAAGCGGTGACCGTGATCCGCGGATCGCCGAGAGCGCCGAGGCGATTGCCGACAGTTCGCGGCGGGTCAATGGGGTGGTGCGCCAGATGATGGGGCGGCTTCGGCCGGCGGTGCTCGATGAGCTGGGGTTGGAGGATGGGCTGCGTGAATACCTCGGTAGTTGGCGCAGTCGCCACTCCGACGTCGCTTGCAGTTTCTCCTCGCCGGGTGATCTCCGGGAGGTGAGCAACGATACCGCCATCACCATCTTCCGCATGGTCCAGGAGGCGCTGACCAACGTCGTGCGTCACTCCGGCGCCGACCGGGTGAGGATCCGCATCGAGCGGTCCGGTCAGCGGGGGCTGTCGGTGGTGGTGGAGGACAACGGTTGCGGAATGGGGAGGGAGCGCTCCCGCGACGGCATGGGCCTGTTGGGGATGCGCGAGCGGGTGATGGCGCTGGGCGGCGAACTCTTCATCGACAGCGACGCGGCCACCGGTACGCGGTTGCGTGCCGAGCTGCCGGTGGAGTCATCGGCGTAGTGTACCGCTCCGGCGAACGAGCGCCTGGAATGGAGCAACGACAATGAGCGATAGCGGAAACCGAGAGAAGATGGTCAAAGTCCTGTTGATCGACGATCACCCCGTGGTGCGCGCCGGCTATCGCCGGCTGCTGGAACTCGACCCCCAGATCCGGGTGGTCGCCGAGGCCGACAGTGGCGAGGAGGGGGTGCCGATCTATTTCAGCGAGCGCCCCGACGTGGTGGTGGTGGATCTCAACATGCCGGGGATCGGCGGCCTGGGGACGATCCAGCGGATCCTCAACCGCGATCCCGAGGCGCGGATCCTGGTGTTCAGCATGTACGACAACCAGGTGATGGTGGAGCGTGCCCTGGAGGCGGGGGTGGTTGGCTACCTGACCAAGGGGAGCGCCCCCAACAACATGGTCGAGGCGGTGCGCCGGGTGGCCGCCGGCGAGGGTTATATCGATCCGGTGTGCGTTCCGGCGATGGTCAAGAGCCAGCGTCGTGAGGGGGCCTTCGACGTCCTTTCGCCGCGCGAGTTCCAGGTTTTCCAGTTGCTCGCCGAGGGGCGCACGGTCAACGACATCTCGGCGGCCTTCGCCCTCAGTCCGAAGACGGTCGGTACCTACCATACGGCGGTGATGCGCAAGCTGAAGCTGCGCAATCTGGCCGATCTGGTGCGGCTCGCCATCCGCCACGGGGTGGTGGAGGC